>PFRL01000016.1:6534-6899 GCA_002788555.1 Parcubacteria group bacterium CG_4_9_14_0_2_um_filter_35_11
CAGTAGGGATTATTTTAAATCTCTCTTTGGGCATATTTCCATTCTATCAAAAAATCGCCTGATTGGCGATTTTTTTGCTCCCCAGTTCAACAATTTTTAGAAAACTCATCGGAATTTTGGAAAATAAGGATTATATGGCGATGATGAAGGAGAAATTGTTAGAAATTAAGAGGACTTATAAGAATTTGAATTTATCTCTCGCTGTAGCAACTAATTAAATTTTTTATAACTTAACCTTTTTAATCTCCTCTTGAATTACTTTTGCTGATTTTTTTAGTTTTTCTAATTCATCGGGTGCTAAATCAATTTCTATTATTTTTTTGATGCCTGTACGACCAACAACTGAAGGTAAGCTCAAACAAACA
>PFRL01000011.1 GCA_002788555.1 Parcubacteria group bacterium CG_4_9_14_0_2_um_filter_35_11
AACTATCTCAAAATATTAAAAATTCTATGTTTCTTAATTCTCGACAAGCAAGGGAATTAATTCAAACCAGTCCGGTTATCGTTTTGACCACTATAAATAAGGAAGGTAAAACAAATGCGGCGACTTTTGCCTGGGTAGCTTCTTTATCTTTTGAACCAACAATGTTAGCGGTTATGATAGGAGAAGAGAGATATACTTTAGAAAATATTAAGACTTCTAAAGAATTTGTGGTAAACATCCCTTCAGTTAATGTTTTAAAGAAGGTTTATTTTGTTGGCTCCTATTCTTTTCGAGAAATGCCAGATAAAATTAAAAAAGCTGGCTTTAGTACAAAACCAGCACAATTTTTAAAAACGCCAAAGTTAAAAGAGTGTATAGGTTGGATTGAGTGTAAATTAAAAGAAACAATTAAGGAAGGAGACCATTATATAGTTGTTGGCAAAATCTTGGGAGGAGAAGTTAAAGAAGAATTTTGGCAAGAAAGATTTTTAGTAGAAAAAGCCAAACTTTTACATCATATCGGAGGAAGAAAATTTTTAGTTGAAGGTAAGGTCAAAATAGTTTAAATTTTCTCTGCTATTATAAATAATTTCTTGAGACCAAGTCCTCCTTTTACTTTAATATTTCTATTTGCAGTTTTTATAATCTTAAAACTAGTTTTTCGCAAATTTTCCTCCAATTCTTTTTTTGTGAAGAATTTAATAAAAATTTCTTCCCCCTTCTTTAATGGTTCTTTGACAAATTTTTCTCCTCTACCTTTTTGAACTGCGAGAAATAACACACCCTTTCGTCTTAAAACCCTATTAAACCCTTTTAGTGTAGAAATAATATCTCTCTTAGGTATGTGGATTAATGAATAGGCAGCAAAAAGTCCATCGAAGCTCTTACTAGGATATTTGAGTTTTCTCAGGTCCATTATTTTAAAAGATCCTTGAGGCACTTTCTGTTTGGCTATTTTTATCATCTCTTTTGATAAGTCCACCCCTTCGACAGAATACCCTTTTATAAGAAAATATTTTGTAAAATTACCTGGTCCACAACCGGCATCTAATATTTTTGCCCTTTCTGGCAATAATGATAAAAAATTATCAATAAATTTTCTGTCAGAGAAATCATTAAAAAATCTTTCTGTATATTTCTTTGCAATTTTATTATAAATTTCGACAGCGATTCTGTTTTTATCTCTCTTTCGCATAGAAAAGTTCTATTCCAAAAACACTTTTTCTTTAAATTCCTCTAATTTTTTTTGTAAAAGAGGATATTTTTTTAATTCCGGGTCTTTTTTCAAGATTATCTCAACTTCTCTTTTCACCTCCTCAATTAAAGACAGGTCAGTCAAAGAAGCCATAGTCAGGTCAGGAATACCAGATTGGCGCTTTCCCATAAAATCTCCCGGACCGCGGATTTTTAAATCTTTCTCTGAAAGTTCAAAAGCATTTTGTGCTGAAACTATCGCTTTTAGTCTTTGCCAAGTTTTCCTGGCAACAGAATCAGTAAACAAAAAACAAAAGCTCTGAAACTCGCCCCGTCCAACTCTGCCTCTGAACTGATATAGCTGAGAAAGACCAAATCTATCCGCCCCTTCAATTATCATTATTGTGGCGTTAGGAACATCAATTCCTACTTCTACCACTGGCGTTGAGACAAGAACCTCTACCTTTTTTGACTTAAAAGCCCTCATTATCTTATCTTTTTCTTTTGCTTTCATTTGCCCATGTAAAAGTCCTAATTTAAAGTCGGGGAATACTTTTTTTCTTAATCTTTCAAATTCTTTCTTGGCGGCTGCCACTTCTAATTTTTCTGACTCTTCGATTAAAGGACAAATAACAAAAGCCTGCTTTTCTTCTTTAACCTCCTTTCTTAAAAATTCATAAATTTCATTTCGTCGTGCCGGCGGGACAATCTTGGTAATAATTTTCTTTCTACCCTTAGGAAGCTCTTTTATCTGGGAAATAGAAAGGTCGCCATAAAGGGCCAGAGCAAGGGTTCGAGGGATAGGAGTTGCCGTCATTGATAAAAAGTGGGGGATTGTTGCTTGCCCGTCTGCTGGCGGGGCAGGTTGTCTGTTGTCGGTTGTCTGTCGGCAAAGCTTGGCTCGTTGTTCAACGCCAAAGCGATGTTGCTCGTCTATAACCACTAATCCTAATTTTTTAAATTTGACTCTCTCTTGGATAAGACTGTGGGTACCAATTAGGACATCAACCTTACCCTGACTAATCATTTCAATAAATTCTCTTTCTTCTATTTTTTCCTTTAACATTTTTTTATCTTGAAATTCTATTTTTTCACTAGTCAAAAGTCCAATTTTTACCCCAAGAGAAGATAGCAGTTTTGATATTTCTTGAAAGTGTTGCTCGGCTAAAATTTCAGTGGGAGCCATTATAGCTGCTTGATAACCATTTTTTACTGTGACAAAAGCAGATAAAGTAGCCACTATTGTTTTTCCCGAGCCAACTTCGCCTTCCAAAAGCCGCGACATTGGCACTTCTTTTTGTAAATCATCTAAAATTTCCCTGATTGTTCTTTTTTGGTCGCTGGTAAAAGAAAAAGGTAAGATTTTTTTAAATTCCTCAATGTATTCTTTTTTTGGTAATATTTTGGGCGCTTTTTGTCTTCGCAACCTCCTTTTTTGCTCTTGGAAGAAAAGTTGAATTAAAAATAACTTCTCAAAGGCAAACCTTTTTTTAGCAGTTTCAGCCTCTTTTTTTGTTTTTGGAAAATGAATTTGGAAAATAGCTTTACCAATCCTAGGGAACTTTTTCTTTTTTAAAAGTTCTTCAGGTAAAAATTCTTCTACTTTTTGGGCATATTTTTCGAGCAAGGGATAAATTATAAATCGAAACCAACGGGAAGAAAGTCCTTCGGTTTCCGGATAGACAGGAACAAGGCCATGGGTATGTTTTAAGGTTTCGCCTTGGACCACTTTTTCGTAAGCAGGATTAGAAAGAAAAATCCCTCTTTCAGAAAAATTAACTCTTCCGGCAAGACTTATCTTATCTCCTTTTTTGAAGGTTTGGCTGAGATATGGCTGATTAAACCAAACTGTTCGAATTATTCCGCTCCCATCATTAATCATTGCCTCCGTTAAAAACATCTTTTTTTTAAAAGTTCTCCTCGTATCGATTCCTTTTATTTCGCCCCTGATGGCTACTTCTTCTCCAATTTTTAGCTCGCTGATTTTTTTAAAATTAGTAAAGTCATCATAGCGATGAGGAAAATGGGAGAAGAGATCTTCCAAACTCTCAATTTTTAGCTTATGAAGGCGTTTTAAGTATATAGGTCCAATATAGCGAAATGATTCTATTGGCCGGTTGAGAATCATAATTTTCTTTATTTGAAATATATGATAAAATTATACTGGAAATAAGATTTCCAAACAACACAAAATTTAAAGATTAAAAGGTCGTAATAGATATTTTTAAATTTTTTATTATGGAAGAAACACCTAAAAAAGGGAAGAATACAGGAATGGCAATTGTAGCTTATTTTTTATTCTTTGTACCCCTTTTAACTGACGCCAAAAACGATCCTTTTGTAAAATATCATGTTAAACAGGGATTAGTACTTTTTATTGCCGGTATTATCGCAGGGTTTGTTTCGTGGTTTCCTATCATTGGCTGGATAATTGGTATTTTGGTATTTGTGGATTGGATTATAGGAATTGTGAATGCTGCGAATGGCCAAGAGAAACCTATTCCTTTAATCGGACAATTTGCAGAGAAGTTTAATATTTAATTTTTACAAAGAAATTATATTTCTAATTTTCTCTTTAAATTTTGTTTATGAACAGAGCTTCCAACCCTGGCAATCTTTTTTTATTTGGAGAGCATGCGGTAGTTTATGGAAAACCAGCAATTATTGCCTCAGTGGATTTAAGAGTAAGATGTCAGATTAAATCCTTGCCAGAGAAAGAGATAAAAATATCGTCAAGAGAATTAGGAAACGCGGTTTTAAAAAGGCATAAAAGAGACAGAAAGGACCTTTTTATTCTATTAGATTTATGTAAGGATATCCTCTCGCAGTTTAAAATTCAAAAAGGGGTGGAGTTAAAAATAGAATCAGATATTCCTGTTGCTAGCGGTTTGAGTTCTTCTAGCGCTGTTTTGTGCTCTATTTTATCTGGTTTATCTAAATTATTTAAACTAAACATTCCAAATAAAGATTATTATAATTATCTCATAAAATACCAAAGAGTTATTCACGGAGGGAGAGCTTCTGGCGTTGAAATTATTAGTAGTGCCCAGGGAGGTTTCAATTATATAAGTTTTAAACCAGGACTAAAAATTAAAAAATTAGGGGATTTTCCTTTTAGGGTAGTAATAGGTGATACAGGTATAAAAACAAAAACTTCAAAAACAGTCAAAGAATTTATTCCAAAACTAATAAAAAAACGACCACTTTTTACAAAGAGATGTTTTAACAAGATAGAAGAATTAACCAAGGAAGGTTTGAAAAGTATTTTAGAAGGGGATATATTAAAAATAGGAAAATTAATGACCGAAAATCAGAAAATTTTAGCTAAATTAGGACTTTCTCACCCAAAATTAGATAGAGGAGTCAATGTCGCTCTTGAAGCTGGTGCCTATGGAGCAAAATTATCCGGGAAAGGACAGGGCGGTGTGATGCTGGCTTTAGTTAATAAAGATTCTCAAAAGAGAGTAGCAAAAGCCATAAAAAGAGCAGGTCTTAAAGTAATTCAGACAAAAATAGGAGTTACTGGAGTAAAATAATTTTTTATTATGAAAGCTTCAGCTATTGCCAATCTCAACATCGCCTTAGTGAAATACTGGGGCAAAAGAAATAAAGAATTGATACTACCAAAAAATAGTAGTATTTCGGTAACAATAGAAGGCCTTTTTTCTCATACAACTGTTGAATTTGGTGAGGAATACAAAGACGATATTTTTGTTTTGGATGGAAAAGAATTTAAAAGAGGTTCCGAAGAATACGATGAATATATCGAAAAGTTTTTGAATTTTGTTAGGCAATTTTCCAAAATAAATTTTAGAGCAAAGATTGTCAGTAAGAATAATTTTCCTCCCGCGGCAGGCCTCGCTTCTTCAGCCGCTGGTTTTGCGGCTCTTGCTACAGCTATTAATAAGGCTTTAAACCTCGCTCTTTCTCAGACCGAGCTGAGCATCTTGGCAAGGAGAGGTTCAGGTTCTGCCACAAGGTCGATTTTCGGTGGTTTTGTTGAGTGGCGGAAAGGAGTGAAGGAAGACGGTTCAGATTCTTCTGCAGTCCAGATTGTGCCGCCCGACTATTGGCCTGATTTTAGAATCCTAATATGCCTGACTTCAAAAAAAGAGAAAAAAATTAAATCAAGGGCAGGAATGGAGCAGACCGTTAAAACTAGCCCTTATTATAGAGCATGGCTTGCTACTGTAGACGAGGATTTAAAGAAAGCAAAAAAAGGAATTCTTGAGAAAAATTTTACCTTAGTAGGAAAAACAGCTGAAGAAAACTGTCTCAAAATGCACGCAACAATGATTACTACTTATCCCCCGATCATCTATTGGAACGAGGGGACTATAGAAGTTATCCGCTCTGTCTTAAACTGGAGAGAAGGAGGACTGGAAACTTATTTTACTATTGATGCTGGACCACAAGTGAAAATTTTGTGCAAAGAATTAGATGTGTCCGAAGTTAAAAAAAGGCTGAAAAATATAAAAACCCTGGAAAATACTATTTTAGCAAGACCTGGGAGAGGGGCAAGAATTACGAAAAGACATTTATTTTAATTTGAAAATATGATTATTTCAGCTCCTGGGAAATTATTTATAGCCGGCGAGTGGGCAATTTTAAAAGCAGGAAATCCAGGAATAGTTGCCGCTATTAATAGAAAGGCCTATGTTAACATTAGAAAATCGAAAGATGATAAAATCCATATAAAGATAAGAGACTACAATATTAAAGATCTTGCAGCAGAGTTTAGAGAAGGGAAACTGGAATTCAAAAAGAAATTAAGTAACGAGAAACAGGAAAAACTGGCTTTTTTAAAATCTGCGATAGAAATAGCTTTAAGCTGCCTTCAAAAGCGAAGGCCATTTCAAATAGAATCAACTAGCCAAGAAATGACCTTTGGAAGAGGGAGACAAAGAAAAGAACTTGGTCTTGGCTCTTCCGCGGCAATCGTAGCGGCTACCGTTGCCGGAATATTAAAATTTCATGGCGTTAATATTAAAAGGAAGAAGATAAAAGATAAAATTTATAAGATTTCAACTATTGCTCATTATTTTTCTCAAGGGAAAGTTGGTTCGGGATTTGATGTTGCCGCTTCAACTTTCGGGGGGTTGTTTTTGTATAAACGATTTAATCCTACCTGGCTTCAAAAACAGATTCAACAAAAAAAGAGTATAAAAGAGGTTGTAGAATCAAGCTGGCCTGGATTTTATTATAAAAGACTTAAAATTCCTCGAGATTTTAACCTGGTTGTTGGTTGGACAGGTAAAGCCGCCTCAACTTCATTTATGGTCCAAAAGTTATATAAGTGGCGAGAACAAAACAAAAAATTTTGTAAAAAATTGTTTTCGCAGATTGGGAATTTAGTTAGAAATTTAATTAAAGCTTGGCAAGAAGAGGACAAAAAGAAAATTATAAAATTACTTAGAAAAAACGAAGACCTTTTAAGAAAGTTAGGTAAAAAATCAAAAATAAATATAGAAGATAAGAACCTTTGGCAAATGAGTAAAATTGCTAATAGATATAGTGCGGCAGGTAAAATATCTGGAGCAGGAGGAGGAGATTGTGGTATAGCAATCGCATTTGATAAAAAAAATTCAGAGAAAATAAAAAGAATCTGGCAAAAAAATAAAATTTATATAATTGATACCAATATTTCCCTCGAAGGCGTTAAGGAAGAAAAATGATTTTAGAAAAATATAAATCTACTCTGAAAAATGAAATCGCCAATTTTGG
>PFRL01000048.1 GCA_002788555.1 Parcubacteria group bacterium CG_4_9_14_0_2_um_filter_35_11
TTAGCTATGGGAAAATTTACAATCCGATCCTCTCACTTAAGATATCAAAAATATTCTTTTCTTCTTCTTTTTCCGGAATGAAATTTGAGATTATCTTCCTTGCCTTTTCGGCATAATCCTTTGGTAAGGGAAATATTATATGGTAAGAAAGATAAGTTTTTTTGCTTCTAAAATATATCTGGGGAGGAGTGTCAAATATCCAAAAACTTTTAAGATTGTGCCAAAGAAAGATTTCCATACCTCTCCTAGCTCCTCGTTTTAGGATAGCAAAATATGTTTTTTTCTTTTGAGGCAGAAGGAATGTCAAAAAAGATATTACCAACACAAGGACGAGGCCAAAATAATTCTTCTGCCACAAAACAAAGACAATACAAAGTATCAAAAAAATAATTAGTCCAATCTGCCAATTTTTTTCTCTGCCCCCTTTTTCTTCTATTTCCCAATTTAAAAGAGGTTTTTCCTCTCCTGACTCTTCAAGAGTTCTTCTTTTAAGGTCAATAATTTTTTCCATTAATAGATATTTTTATAAACCTTATTTAAGGTAATAATCCGCCACCGAACTAGCTCCAAATGCCTCGGGCTTTATTTTGACTTCAAATCCATTCCCCCTGACCATTCCTACTATCTCTTTTATCATTTCTCTTGTTTCACCAACCTGTCCGATATCAGTATGGATTTCAAGGTTCTTATAATTTTTAGGCCTGATTTTTTCTAACTTTTTTTCAATACTCTCTCTTAATTTCATAGCTAATTTTAAAGAGAGCATTGTTTCCTCGTAGATTCTTGTTCTGAGGGTATATTTCTTTTGATCTCTAATTTTCTTCCAAAAATATCTTCCTCCCTTGCCCTTCCTTAGGATAACAATTGCTGAAACAAAATCTGGCACTTCTTTTCCTTCAGAATCAGTACCAACTATGATTCTATAAACTTCCTCTGGCTGTTCCAATACAAAATCAATGAGGTCTCCTACCACTTTTTCAAATTTCATCTTTCCTTTTGTAGGACTTATAAAATACTCAAACATAAACTATTGTGTCTCGCGTTTTAATGCTTCTTCTATGGCTTTTTTTACTTCTTCGACAGTAGGCTTTTCTTTCTTTGAAAAAGTCATTGGTTGTTTTTTCTTTATCTCTTTTAGAGAAATTGGTTTTGCCGATACCTTCTTTTGGATAATTTCTTCTTTCCTCTCTTTCTCAATAATTTTTTTCGTTTCCTCCACCCCGCTCCAGCGAGCTATTTTTTCTTCTACTTTATTTCTGGGAGTCCCATATCTTTCTCGAGAGACTTTAATAATTGTCTCTTTGTAACTTTCATTTTTTATCGGTCTCTCTACTGGTGGAAGCGTTACTGTCAAGAAGGGGCGTGAAGAAATACCATCAATCATCAATCTTAAGTATATATAAAATTTTGGTAAATTCACAAGGTCATTTAAAGAAAATTCTGGTAAAAATTCTTTTTCTAAAAATTCGGCATCAGCCGCCCCTACTCGAAAGCAAATAAGAGTTCCCACATTTCCAAATACGGCGTCTCGAACCGTTTCTTCCATCTGAGTGATATATTGGTGAGCTAAAATCAAAGAGAGACGATATTTTCTTGCTTCAGATAAGATGTTAACAAAAGCTTCTGTGGCAAAGTTTTGAAACTCGTCTACATAAAGAATGAAATCTCGTCTTTCTTTTTCAGGTATATCTACTCTGGACATCGCTGCTAATTGGAGCTTTGTGACCAGGAGTGCTCCCAAAAGTCTTGAGGGGTCTTCACCAATTTTCCCTTTCGCTAAATTTAAAATTAAAATTTTACCTTCATCCATCGCCCGGCGCATATCAATAGTAGATTTTATTTGTCCGATAATATTCCGGATGATTGGGGCCGAGATAAACTGACCAACTTTGTTTTGAATTGGTGCAATAGCTTCTTCCCGAAACCTAGGGGGATAATGGGCGAATTCCTGGAGCCAAAAACTCTTTATAGTAGGGTCGGTAATCTTGCGAATGATTTTTTCTCTATACTCTCTATCTGAAAGCATTCTGTTAACCCCCAAAAGGGTAGTTCCAGGAACTTCCAGGAGTGCTAAAATAGTGTTATTTAAAATATATTCCATTCGGGCTGACCAGACGTCAGGCCAAATTTTCTTAAAGACACCCAAAAGACCTGCCGCCACAAGATGTCGGTGGGCAATGTCAATTTTTTCCATAACATTAAAAGCCATTGGGAAATCAAGATCAGCTGGATCAAAATAAATCACATCATTAACTCTTGACTTTGGCACAAAATCAAGCATTTTTTCGGCAAATTCTCCATGAGGGTCGACGATTCCCACTCCCTTTCCTGACTTTATATCCTGAACCGCCATATTCTCAAGGAGTGCAGTTTTGCCCATTCCAGTTTTTCCAATAATATAAACATGCCGACGCCTATCGTCGGTTTTAATTCCAAATTTTTTCTGGTAGTCGTGATAAATTGCGTTACCAAAATAGACTATCTCCTCTTTCATATTTTTAATTTGGTCAATGGTAGATTGATATTAGGTGGGTAATGTTGGTGGGGGACCGCCCTTTTTTATTTCTACTCTTAAGGCTGCTGCTGATGGAGCGACTGCTCTTCCTGGAAAATGATACATCGTCGCAATTTCAGCAGTTGAGAAGATGTAAGGTTTTCTGTGCCAGGGCCACATTCTTTTGGCGTAGTATCTGAAGTTTTTCTTTTTTCTTACATACATTCTTCTTTCTTCAAAAAACCAAGGCACAACCTTAGTTTTTGTTTTGTCGGGCTTAAAACCATTCAAATTGGCTGTAGAAAACTGAGTAAAAGCTCCCATTATCGCAGCGACGCCCCTACCAGGGGAATAAACTTCTCTTTTTGCCACATAAATAAAACGTAAATTTCCTTCGTAGACATATTTTCCAAGATTCCCTTCAGTGAGTTTTAAGACTTCTGCCTCCCCTGGACTTAATTTCATTAGTCCTATATCAAGCCCTTCAGGCATCTTTTCTTTAAGATGAGTAGGAATAGGCTTGCCTTCCATTAATACTGTCCAGATATCCGAAGGAACTTTAGAAAAGGAGAGAGGGCCTAATATTCCTGGTTTTTCTTCTTTTGGCCTTCTCATTAACTCGTTAATCAATTTTTTACTTTCTTCAAGGTAAGGATGTTCGTCATCAGTTACTGGTGCGATTCTGAGTTGAACCCAAACTTCCTCTCCCTCCTTTAAATTGCTATATATTTCAAAAAGCCCAGCCAGAGGATCAATCTTTTTCTCTTCGCGGGTTAATTCCGTCTCCCAATAATCGTAAGTTCTAATGGGGAAAGTGTCGGGCTTGATAAGTTGCATGTCGGACGCCCAGGTATCGTAATCTTCGTTGGGCAAATCCTTACCAAATGCATATACATAATCTTCTACCTCTTCAATCTGAGCATTGGGATATTCACCGTAGATTGCTGATTCAAGGACGGTTCGGCGTACTTCGGGCACCCTAATATAAAAATGGATTTCGCCACGCTTACCCACAATTTCCAAAGAATAGTATTCCATCCATTTTCCATCTATCCAATAATCTCGGATATTCGCCGGCGGATCATACATATTCCAAATGGCATGAAAGACATTTTCCATTGCCTTTGGGGTTTTTTCGACCTCCGCCGGAATCTTGATTTCCAATAACACCCACTTAATCCGATCGTAAAACTTCGTCTCTCTAGCCGCCCATAGCCAAAGATATTTTGTGGGTTTAAAAAGTAAAATCGCCAACCATAGCCACCACAGACTAAGGAGAATACGAAGAAATTGAGAAAAGTAGAGGATTAAATCACTCATTTTTTAAAAATTGAAATTCCAAATCGAAGTTAGGTTTATTAAGATATTTTTTGGGTTAAGTTTTGAAAAAATATTTCTAACTTAAAATTAGCAAGACTCTACAAGGTGTATTTTCCCTCTTTTGTTCTGTTGAAATACTGAAGATTAAGTATGACAGTGCTATCTTTAACTAGCCTTTGTTTTTTTACTTTTTCGAGAATCTCTCCTTTTGAGAGCGCTTCTTCGTTTTTTAAAACATCTTCTATCAGGTCTTTTACTGTTCCTTCTTTGTATCCCCACTCTTTAAGAGCATAAATTCCTCTTCCCACTAAGACGAAATTTGGATCTTTTATTAATTCATTATGAAGGGTGCTGACATGAACAGGGGATTGAAGCCTCTCTTCAATAATCTTTGCTAATTCTTTAAAATGGACAGGTCTTCTTTCCTTTTTTAGAACAAGATAAGCCTTTTCTCTTACTCCTTTTGGATTTACCTCAGGCCAAGAGATGAGGCCATACTCGCCAAATGGATTTTCTTCTATTTCTTTGGAAATTTCAATATAGGAAAGAATATAATTTTTCTTAAACTTTCTTTTAAAAATTTCTTGAGCTTCTACTTTTCCTACTTCTAAAATTTCCTCTTTATTTAGAAGGGTTTGGTCTTTTCCCAGGGTTTTTACCAGAAGATTAATAATCTTTTTAGCGAACTTCTCTGCTTCTTCTCGAGTTTTCCAGAAAGAATAAAAATAGGGAGTATCATACTGATAAGAGAATATTTCACCGAGTTCCAACAACAATAAAAGATAAGACCGGTACTCTATTTTGGGCACCAGATAAGATTCCAAAAGGTCCTCTCTTTTTAATCCGCCATTTTCGTCGATAAAATATTTAATTTCTAAAAATGGTTCCTCGAGCTTGGAAAATTTTGGCGAATTTCGAAGCGTCTCAACGCCTTTTTTTTCAATTTGTCTTACCCTTTCTCTGGTAATTCCGTAATCTTGGCCAATGATTTCTAAAGTATCCTGTTCAGGAGATTCCCCACTTCTTTTTATGCCAAAACGCCGAGACAAAACATTCCTTGTTCTTTCCGGAACATCTTTTAAGACGGTATCTATAGTTTTTTTATAATCGGTGACTTGGAACATAGGTTTTGAAAAGAAGATTTTCTTATATTAACTTATTTTATTACTCTTGTCAATTTGTTTTATTTTTTGTATAGTTTTAACTAATATGTCTGATAAAGATTATTTTGTAATCGAGGGGGAAAAGGCTCTACGAGGAGAAATAGAGATTCGGGGCTGCAAAAATGCTGCTACGTCCATTATTGCTGCCACTCTGTTAACCTCCGAGCCTTGTTATATTAAAAATTTGCCTTTAGTAGAAGACATTTTTAGAATGTTGGAAATTATTGAAGCCTTGGGAGCAAAAGTTGACTGGCAAGGCAAAAGGGAAGTGAAAATAGAGGCAAAAAATATTGACCCTTCAAAAATAAGAGAAGACCTTGTGACAATGCTTCGTTCTTCAGTTTTTCTTTTGGGGCCGTTGCTTGCTCGCTTCGGCAGGATTCAACTACCCAAACCTGGCGGTTGTTTAATTGGAGTAAGACCGATTGACGCTCATCTTGACGGGTTTGGGCAACTGGGAGCAAATATTAAAAAGATAAAAGGAGAAATTTGTAAATATACATTATCTGCTAAAAAATTGACTCCTAGCAAGGTTATTCTTCCTGAGTTTAGTGTCACAGCTACCGAGAATCTCTTAATGGCTGCCAGTCTAATTGAGGGCAAAACAATTATTAAAATTGCGGCCCTGGAACCACATGTAAAAGATTTAGCTACCGTCCTTGTGAAAATGGGTGCTAAAATTAGATGGTTTCCTGATCATACAGTAGAGATTATTGGTAAAAAGAGACTTTCTGGTTTTTCCCACTCGATTATTTATGACTCGGTAGAAGCAGGTTCTTTTTTAATCTTAGCGGGGGTAGTAGGCAACGATGTGATAATTAAAAATGTTCCTCTTTTATTTCTTGATCTTGTAGTTAAGAGAATCAGAGAATTTGGAATTAGCATCAGTAAGGTTAGAGAGAAAGGGGGCTTAAGTATACTTAAAGTTAAAAAACCAAAGAAATTCTTACCCGTTCCCAAAATTCAAGTTTTGCCGTATCCTGGTATTCCAACAGACCTACAGTGTGCTTTTGGAGTTCTGGCTAGCCAAGCTCCGGGAGAAACCTTAATCCATGACCCTCTTTATGAAGGAAGATTAAAA
Source organism: Parcubacteria group bacterium CG_4_9_14_0_2_um_filter_35_11 (assembly GCA_002788555.1). Classification (GTDB taxonomy): domain Bacteria; phylum Patescibacteriota; class Minisyncoccia; order Minisyncoccales. Next base: position 6,059 of record PFRL01000048.1, read on the forward strand.
TATCTTAAGGATTTAAATAAAATGGGTGCCCAAATTTTATTTCTCGATGCCCATCGAGCAATTGTAAAGGGACCCTCAAAACTTCACGGTACTTCCATAGAAAATTATGATTTAAGATCGGGAGCAGCTCTCATTATTGCTAGTCTTATCGCCAAAGGCAAGAGTATTATTTTTAATGCTTATCAGGTAGATAGAGGGTATGAGAAAATAGAAGAAAGGCTAAGAAAATTAGGAGCAAATATAAAAAGAATAAAACCTTAAAAATAATTTTATGGCAAAAATTGGTATTGATCTTGGCACATGTAATTCTGTTGTCTTTGTAAAAGGTAAAGGTATAGTTCTTTATGAGCCAACAGTTGTAGCCGTTTCTCGAGAAGAAAATAAAATTTTAGCAATTGGCAAAGAGGCTAAAGAGATGATAGGCAAAACCCCTGATACTATTATAGCTTATCGACCCCTTAAAGAAGGGGTAATTGCCGATTTTAGAGTGACCGAAGCGA
>PFRL01000055.1 GCA_002788555.1 Parcubacteria group bacterium CG_4_9_14_0_2_um_filter_35_11
GCCCTTCTTTTTTCTCTTCTGGTTTTTCCGCTACTACACATTCAGTTGTCAAAAGCATTCCTGCCGCTGAAGCAGCATTCTGGAGTGCGAGCCGCACCACTTTGGTAGGGTCAATAATTCCCGTTTTAAGTAAGTTTTCAAACTTATTAGTCCTGGCGTTAAAGCCGAAACCTCCTTTTTCTTCTTTGACTCGATTGGCTACCACTCCTTCGTCCATCCCTGCATTCTGGGCAATCTTACGAAGCGGTGCCTCAAGAACTTTCTTTAAAATGGCAAGACCAATTTTTTGGTCTTTTGTTACTTTTATCTCATCTAAAACAGGAACACATCTTATTAAAGCCACCCCTCCACCGGGAACGACTCCTTCTTCGACGGCAGCTCTGGTAGCGGCGATTGCATCTTCAATCTTTTGTTGTTTTTGCTTTTGCTCAATTTCTGTAGCAGCACCGACTTTAATGACAGCGACACCTCCCGAAAGTTTTGCTAATCTTTCTTGGAGTTTTTCTTTATCAAATTCGGATTCTGTCACTTCAAGTTCTTTTTTGACTTGCTCAATTCTGGCTTTTATATCTTCTTTTTTGCCTTTTCCTTCAACAATAGTGGTATCCTCTTTTTTTGCAACCACTCGTCGTGCCCGACCAAGCTGGGGAATGTCGGCGTTCTCTAATTTTGATCCCAGCTCCTCAGAAACCACTTGCCCGCCAGTTAAAATGGCAATATCCTGAAGCATTTCTTTGCGTCGGTCTCCATAGCCAGGGGCTTTCACTGCCAAGGTATTGAATACTCCTCTTAACTTATTTATCACCAGAGTTGCTAAGGCCTCTCCCTCAACCTCATCAGCGATAATGATAAGGTCCTTTTTGCCTGTCTGATTTAATTTTTCCAATAAAGGCACAATTTCATTAATTGCCGAAATCTTTCTATCGGTTATTAAAATATAGGGATCGTCATATACTGCCTCCATCCTGTCAGCATCAGTAATCATATAAGGAGAAACATAACCTTGGTCAAATTGCATTCCTTCAACAATCTCTTTTTGCAGTCCAAAAGCTTTTGATTCTTCCACTGTGACAACGCCGTCTTTCCCTACTTCCTCAAAAACTTCAGCAATCAATTTTCCCATTCTCTCGTCTTCGGCTGCAATAGTAGCAATCTGTTCCATCTCTTCTTTGCTAGAAATTTTCCTTGAAATTATCTTTAATTCTTCTACTACTTTTTCTACTCCTTTATTAATGCCTCTTCTAACTTCAAGAGGATAAGCTCCGGCTGTGACATTCTTAAACCCCTCTTTGATTAGATGTTGGGCAAGTAAGGCAGCGGTAGTGGTTCCATCGCCAGCGGTATCATTAGTCTTGGAAGAAACTTCTTTGACTATCTCTGCTCCCATATTCTCGAATTTATCTTCCAGTTCAATCTCTTTGGCAATCGTTACTCCATCATTGGTAATCTCTGGTGCGCCAAAACCTTTGTCCAAAACCACATTACGACCCTTAGGACCTAAAGTAATAGTGACCGCATCAGCTAGCTTGTTAACTCCTTTAAGGAGTCTTGCTCTTGCTTCTTCCGAATATTTAATTTGTTTAGCCATAAAATTTTCTACTAATCCACGAATTTATTACGAATATACGAATTTATTATAATGGCATCTCAAGATTTTACAATAATTTTATCTGTATATTCGTATTGATTTGTAAATTCGTAAAAGTAGATTACTCTATAATTGCTAAAATGTCTTCACCTTTTGCAATCAAATATTTTTTATCATCGACCTTTATTTCGTCAGGACCATATTTTCTGAAGAGGACAATGTTTCCCTTTTTAACTCCTGGCTCAACTATTTTCCCAGAAGATAAATGTTTGCCTGGTCCGACGGCAATAACTTTTCCCTGCTGAGGCTCTTTTTCAGCCGTATCAGGAAGAACAATTCCTCCTTTCGATTTTTTTTCTTCTTCTAAAGGTTCAATTAAAATATAATCTTGAAGAGGTTTTATTTTCATAAATCTTCTACTAATTTACGAATAGCTTACGAATATACCCGAAAGCGGTGTACGAATATAAATGCGCTTTCGGATACGAATTTCTTTAAGTTATTCGTAGCCGATTGCCTAAATTCACAAATTCGTACTCTGGCAATCGGTATATTCGTACTGATTCGTAAATTCGTAGTGTATTAGCAGTCTCGACCTTTAAGTGCTAAATCAAAATTTTAGAAGATTTTAAAATCTTGTCAAGTCTCCTCCAACAATTATTTTGTGAAATACCATTTTAAGACCTCCTTTGCAATTGGAAGAGCTATTTTTTCTCCACTGCCTCCATATTCTATCATTACTAATAAAAGAATTTTTGGTTTCTCATAAGGGGCGAAAGAAACAAACCAGGCGTGGGGTTCTTTATTGCCAGGCGCTTCAGCAGTCCCTGTTTTTCCAGCCGAACTTACCGGTAAAGATAAAAGTTGCCGACAAGAACCAGTCAAAACACACTCCCTCATTGCTTTTCTGACGCTCTCAATATTCTCTTTTTGAATAAAATTTTCTCTCAAAACTTTGGGGTTGATATCTACAATTGTTTTTCCGCCCAAATTGACAATTTTATTGACAATTTGAGGCTGGTATATCTTCCCTCCGTTAGCAATAGACGATAAAGCCACTGCTAAATGTAATGGCGTAGTAAAGAAATACCCCTGACCTATCGAAACATCATAGACATCGGCAACAGACCACTGTCTTTTTTCTATTTTCTCTTTTTTCTCTTTAAACCACTGAGGGGTTGGGATAAAACTAACCTTCTCGCCAGGAATATCTATTTTCAGTTCTTCCTCAAGATAAAAAAAATCTAAATATTTTTTAATCCGGGAGATTCCCAGTCCATCAATATCGCCATACCCTCCTCCTACCGTAAAAAAATAGACATTACAGGATTGGGCAATTGCTTTATCCAAGCTAGTTATACCATGTGTCCTCCAGTCTTTTTTGATAGAGGGCTTTAATGGATTCCAAGGATTAGGAATAATTACTCTTCCTTGGCAATTAATTTGGGTCTTGGGAGTAATTATTCTTTCTTCTAGGCCTGCCGCTGCGATAAGCGGTTTTATTGTTGAGCCAGAAGGATAAAGGCCGGAAAGCACCCAATTAGGATTGTTAATCTTCTTCTCCTTTTCTAATTTCGCTAGCTTCTCTTCTGATAATCTTTGAGAATAAACATTATTATCGTCTGAAGGCAGAGAGACCAAAGCTAAAATACTGCCATCTTGAGGATTTAAAGCTATGGCCGCGGCATTTTTATTTCCCGCTCTTTTTTTTATCTCATCATAAATTTTCTTTTGAAGTTTTACATTAATATTGAGAATAAGATTATCCCCTTGTAAAGGCTCTTTTTTTAACTTGTCTGACAAAAGTTCTCCTTTGGCATTGATTATTTTCTCTCTCATCCCTTTTTCTCCTCTTAAATACTCCTCGTAGGTTTTTTCTAAACCATTTTTTCCTATCCAGTCACCGAGCTGATAGTAAGTAGGATCACTTTCTATTTCTTCTTCAGCAGCTTCTCGGGTATAACCAAGAATCGGAGAGAAATAGAAATTTTCCGGATAATATCGAAGAAAAGATTTCTTTTCTTCTTTATCTTTCTTCTCAATGTTTTTTACTAAAGGAAAGTTGTCTTGAGAGTAGATGATTCCCCGTGGAGCTTCTGTATAAACGACTCTTAAATAATTATCTGTAGCTCGAGCGGTAAATTCTCCTCCTTTTATTTCTATCAAATAAAAAGCCCTTACAAAAAGCGAGAGTGAAAAGATTGAGAGAAAAATAAAAATAATAAGAAAAACCGTATCTTTAATAGGAACTTCGAGCCTTCCTTTCTCTTCCTTTTTTGTTTCTTCTGAATCAAGTAAAGTTTCTTCCGGTTCCAATTCCTCTTTAATTTGAGTTCTCACTTTGTATTTATATTTTTCCATATATCTGTCCTCAAATTATATTAAAAAATTCTCTCTAAAAAGAGAACGTGCCTTTTCAGAACTTTAGGGGTTCCCTTTTCAATTTTTCTATTTCCTCTTCAATTTCGGACCTTATTTCTTCGGGAATAGGTATTGCTTTGCCGACCGGACTTCTGCCCGGGTAGCGCCAGCAGGAAATAATTCTAATTTTTGATTTCTTATTACTAAAATCTAATATTTTTTGATACATCACCCAAATTTCATGAGGCCGCTTTTTAGAGCCAGCTAGTTGCATTATGGCAATTGTTTCGGGAGCAATTCCTTCTTCTACTCTTTTTGGATTCCTCCAAACTCTTTTAACTCTACTCTCTGAGAGTCCATAAAATTTCATTTTTTCAATTGAGTGTTTTGTCCAAGAAAGTTCTCTTGTCCCCCTGGGAATTCTAAACTTCATATCCAAAATGACGCAAGACAAATTCTTTACCGAAATTTTTTTAAAAAGACATTTATAAAATTAAGCTTCGCACCAAGCACAAATTAAACTACCAGGACCAACGTGGGCTCCAATTACAGCTGAAATAGGATGTAAAAAAGCAATCTCGATATTCTCCAATTTCGTTTCAATCATCTCCTTTAGCCTTTGGGTATCTTTCAAATTATCGGCGTGGGTGAGTGCTACTTTAATCTTTTTGCCAATTTTTCTTTCTTTTTCCGTTTCTTTCTCGATCTCGCGGAGCAAGGCCGTCGGTCTGTCTTTAGCTCTCATTTTCAGGGCGACTGAAGTAACTACTCCGTCTTTTAACCCCAAAAGAGGTCTCATGCCAATTTTAGCCATCTGCCTTACTAAAGAAGCCAGTGTATGAGTCATCCTTCCACCGGCTTCTAGCCATTTGGGATCTTCCAGCATTCCAAAAAGGTGAATTTTAGGGGTGAATTCTTTTAATATTTTTATAATCTCTTCTACTTTGTAACCACTTTCAATTAATTCAACTGCTTTAAAAACAAAGAGTCCTTCGCCAGCAGTAACATTGAGGGAATCGATAACAAAAACTCTTTTTTGTTCATCTTCTTTTAGTAAACCTCTTGCCTGAAGGGCTGAATTATAACCTCCGGAAATCCCAGAAGAAAGAGTGGTGCAGAGGATTTTCGCAGAATTTTTAAGTCTTTCTTCAAAATTTTTTTTAAAAGTCCAGGGAGAAGGCTGCGAAGTCTTGGGAAAAGTTTTAAGCCCTCGCTCTTTTGCCTCTCTCATTTTTTGATAAATATTTTCTCCGGGAATATTTTCGCTTCCTTCCCAATTTATAATATAAGGAACAACTATTATTTGGTATTTTTTAATTAGCTCTTCAGGCACATCGGCACTTTCTCCGATTATTAATCCGATTTTTCCCATAACAATGCAATTTTATAAACCTGATTTATTTTGACCTTTTTATCTTAAAATTTTTTAATTAAATTTCGCACCAGGCGCAAACTAAAGTTCCTGGTCCGACAATACTTCCAATGACATTATCAATTAAATTTAAAAAGGTTATCTCAATATTTTGGAACTCTTTTTGGAGCATTTCTTTTAATTTTTGAGCCTCGCTTGGGCAATCACCGTGGGTGATTACTATCCTAATTTTTTTACCCAATTTTCTTATTTTCTTTGTTTTTAAATCAAATTCTTTGAAAAGGGCACTGGGAACATCTTTGACTCCTGTCCTTATCCCAATGGCTGTGATTATTCCTTTTTTGACTCCAAGGAGAGGCCTCACACCAAGCTTGGACATTTGTCTGACCCAGTTAGCTAAAAGATGAGAGATCCTTCCGCTAGCTTCTAGCCACTTGGGGTCTTCAAGCATACCAATAAGATGGATTTTGGGAATTAATTTTTCCAATGCCATTATAATTTCTTCTATCTTTGCTCTCCCCTCTCTCAGGAAATCTATAGCCTTTAAGACAAGAAGGGCTTTACCTGCACTTCCATTTAAGGAATCAAGAACAAAGACTCTTTTTGAGTCCTCCTCCCCGAGGAAATTTTTCGCTTGGATTGCTGAATTATAAGTGCCTGAAAGTTTTGAGGTAATGGTAACACAAAGGATTTTCTCAAATTTTTCTAACTCTCTTTTGAAAATGCCGAGAAAATCTTTTGGGGAAGGTTGAGAGGTTTTAGTAAAGCTTTTAATTCCTCTTTTTTCTGCCGCTCTCATCTTCTGAAAAATATTTTTGCCTGGTAATTTCTCTACCTCTGGCCAATTAATCTTCAAAGGTACTACTGCTATTTGGTGTTTTTCAATTATCTCTCGGGGTAAATCAGCTCCTCCGTCAATAATAAGTCCAATTTCCCCCATAGTTTTAATTAAGATTGCAAGGTCTCCCAACTGTTTTTAGAGGCGATTTTTAATAACTCTTTATCTGGCTCAACTACTACTGGATGACCCACTAATTTTAACATTGGCAAATCAAAAATGCTATCTGAATAAGCAAAACTTTCTTTAAAATTAACTTTTAATTTTTTTTGGGAAAGAAAGTTTTCCAATTTTTCTACTTTTTGTTTGCCAAAACATAAAGGAGGAACAATTCTGCCAGAGAATTTATCTTTTTTAATTTCCAATTTTGTACCAATTGCGAAGTTGATATTAAGTTGATTTGCAATAATATTTAAAAGTCCCTGAAAACTTCCAGAAAGCAAAATAGTGGAAAAACCTTTTTTTTGATGTTCTTTTAGTCTTTTTAGAATATTCTTTTTTATACTTGGCAGAAGATATTCCTTGGCTAACCATTGAAAAAAAATAGAAGTTTTTCTTTGATTTTTTCCTTTTATCATTGTCGCTATATCTTGCCCCCAACTTTTATAATATTCTTCTTGAGAAAGAAAACCAATCTTCCAAAAAGGAATCAAGGCCATATGATAAAATATATACCAAAAAACTGGAAAGAGATTCTCTTTTTCTTTTAAATTGTATTTAACAATACCTAACCAGACATGGCGGCTTACTAAAGTCCCATCCAAATCAAAAATGGCAACCTTTACCCCGTTAGAAAGCTCCACCTTTTGGGATGGAGATGAATTAGATATTCCACCCTTGTTTCTAGAGAGAATGGAACCTGAAGCCATATTCCTTCTAACGGGGTTTACTTCCTGGTTTCTCATGTTTTAACTAATTTTTCTATGCGAGAAAAGGTTCTCAATTCTTCTTTTTTGACTAAAAGTAAAATGATGAACTGTGGGCATCCTCTTTTTTCTGTTATTGGAGATTGCTTTTTGACCACCCAAATAGAATCCTATATGATAGTGACCCTTTTGCTTCTCCCATAAAATAATGCTTCCTTCTTTTGGTTTTTTTATTTCAAACCAGCCGGATTTTCTCATATCCTTTATTGTCCCGTCAACTGTTAGGTGAGGAGATTTAATTAGATTAAAATGGTAAAGGATTGATGAGACAAAGAAGGCACAAGAACGTCTTCCTTTGTCAGTTAAATTTATTTTTTTATTTTTAATTTTGCCGAAAAAATCACGGAAAATTTTTGTCCCCTGGCTATTTTTAATCATTGAAAGATAATTATCCTTGAAAAGAATTTGAATCTTTTCCATAAAGTTATTTGGTACTTATCTTAGCGAACCGCCTTTTACCGACTTTTATAACCATTTTTTCTTTGATTGTAATCTTCTCCCTCCAATCTTCCATAACTTTACCATCTATTTCTACTCCCTTTTGCAAAATTAGTCTTTTTGCTTCACTTTTTGATTTAGCGAACTTTAAATCAATCAGAAGATTAACTAAAGGATAGAATTTGTGAGGAATAATAAAAATTGGCATTTTAGAAGGGACTTTTTTCTTTTTGAAAACTTGTTCAAATTCTCTCTTAGCAATTTTTGAACTTTTTTCTCCATGGTAGAGAGCCACTATCTCTTGGGCCAATTTTGCTTTAACTTTGGCAGGGTTTATCTTTTTCATCTTTAGTAATTTTTCTATTCTTTGAATCTCTCTGCCAGGAACCTCGGTACATAACTCAAAACAGGTAATTATTACTTCGTCAGGCAAAGCCATTACTTTGCCATATATTTCTGGGGCTGAGTTATCAAGAGCAATAAAATTGCCTTCACTTTTGGACATTAATTTCTTTTTAGTTTTTGGATTGACAAGAAGCTTAGTTGCAATCACCAATTTTTCTCTTTTCTGATAAATTTTTACCAGGTCTCTACCTATAAGCATATTAAATGTCTGGTCGTTCCCGCCAATCTCAATATCAGCATTTAGCGCTACCGAGTCATAACCTTGTAAAAGAGGGTATAAAAATTCATGGAGATAAATTTCTTTTCCTTCTTTTATTCTTTTTTGGAACATATCTCTTTTTATCAGCTTACCAATGGTAATTTTTGAGGTAAGACCAATTATTTTTTCGAAGGTTAATTTCGAAAGCCATCTGCTATTGAATTTTATTTCTACCGGATTTTCTTTGGAATAAAAATCTAAAATCCTTCCTGCCTGATGTTCATAACTCTTACAATTGTAGAGAATATCTTTTTTGAGCATTGCCTTCCTTAATGACAATCTGCCTGTCGGATCGCCAATCTGGGCTGTAAAATCTCCAGTTAAAAAGACAACTTTGTGCCCCAGCTGTTGAAATTTCTTTAATAAAAGAAAATTGGTAGAGTGGCCGAGATGTAATTTTGGTCCGGTAGGATCAATACCAATATAAATAGTTAATCTTCTTCCGGAAGCTAAAAATCTTTTCAAAGCTACCTTTGAAGGCCAGATTTTCTCAATATAACGAGAAGAGAGAATTTCTTCTATTGTTTTAGGACTGCCATCTATTTTCATAGTAAAATTGATAAGGAAATTGATTTCTATAATTATAAATGATAGCATAAATTATACTTTTGACCAATAATTAAAAACCCCATTTTGATATAGCGGGGGTAAGAAATTTAATCTTTTTGTGGGAAATTCTAAACTTTGCGCTTTGCGCAAAGCCACCGAGCCGAGCAGCGAAGCCGCGAGGCAATCCTCTCATCAAACGGCGAAAGTTGCGATTGGTGGACCCGCGGGGACTTGAACCCCGGACTCATCCATGCCATGGATGCGTGTTACCACTATACCACGGGCCCTCTTCGCTTCACTCAGAGTAGACTACAAGTTCACACTGAGGTGGTCTCTAAGACCACCGAAGTGCCCCCAGGAGGACTCGAACCTCCAACCTTTCCCTTAGGACGGGACTGCTCTAATCCAATTGAGCTACGGGGGCTTATTTATTAATTAACGTTTTATAATTTTCTCTTCGTAGAATTGATCAATTAATGATTGAATTAACTTCAAAAAATTACCTCCCTTTTTTATAGTTATTCTGCACATTCCATATTTAGTTTTACCTCTCGTACTCCCATCGTTAAATCTTATAATAAATCTATGCTTTGGAATTCTAGTAATTTTAGACCAATAATTTAAACATTCGGACCTATTCATACCAGAGAATATCCTCAAAGTTGGTTTAATATCTTTTTCTTGTACATTGAATACCTTTCTTAATACAAATAAGTAAGTTTGAATCATTCTTCCATCTGAATTAATGAATTCGCAACTTCTCTTACTCCCCTCTCCCCAGTACAGTATAGAGACAACGATAGCAAGCTCTCGATATTCGCCTCGCAATAATTCTTGGGCACGATCTCGCGCTTTTTGCCAATAAATTTTTGTTCGTTTTGCGCTCCCTCCTTGTTTAGCTTTTAATATAGGAATATATTTCGGCACAACTCTCACGCCTTGAATATGATACCATACGGTAGTTTTAGGTATGGATAGCTCTGCGACTAATTCATTAATACTATATCCTTTTCTTCTTAACTGTTCTAATTTTTTTATCTTATCTGTTGAATGAACTCTCATTATTATAGTGTATCACACAAACTAGAAAGAGCCAATGTCTTATTATTAGAAGTTCGATGTTCTATTCGAAGTTCTATCCGTTGAACTACGAGAGCGAGACCTTAAAATCTCCTTGCCCTTACTTAAATTAGAAACAATAGTTATCTGGTCGTTTGGTATATAATGAAGACTATCTTCTTTATCTCTTATCGCTGTTTTCCGCAAAGTGAAATCCTCAACTTTTCCTTCTATATTTCCAATTTTGACTTTATCTCCTACCCGAAATTGGTCCTCAATTAAAATAAAAATCCCAGAAATATAAGCCTTAACTAAGGTCTGTGAGCCAAAACCTACTGCCACACCGATAATCCCAGCGCCGGTTAAAAGCGGGGTGATATTCACTCCAAATTCATCCAAAATCATAAAAAGGACTACAAAGATTATTAAAATTCGCAAGGCATTGGTCAAAAGTTCATATAAGGTCTTGGTTCTTTTTTGAATTGCCTCTCCGTCTCTTATCTCGTATTTTTTCTCAGTGATTTTTTTTATCCATTTTTCTCCGAATTTCTTGAAAAAATGATAAAGAAAATAGCCAGAGACAGCAATGACTAAGATTTTTATTCCCGAAACGAAAAACCATTCCAAAAAATCTATTTCCATAACTTAAGTTTTTAATTTTTTAAGATACCTATAAGCCGAGAGGGCAGCTTTGGCTCCTTCACCGGCAGCAATTACTACTTGTTTATATTCTACATCACTGGCATCCCCAGCAGCAAAAAGACCTGGCATTGTTGTTTCGCAGGTTCTGAGATTAATTTCAATCTCATCTAACTTATTAATCAAATGATCAAACTTCACCAAATCTTTTACAAAAGAGGTGGCCGGGCGAGAACCAATTTCGACAAAAACCCCTTCGACATCTATGGATTTCTTTTCCTTCAATTTTAAATCTTGATAAACTACCGAATTCACAAATTTATCTCCTCTTATTTCTTTCAAGAGAGCATTAGTTATGACTTCTATTTTTCCTGTCTTTTTTGCCTTTTCCTGATTAGCCTCAAAGGCCTTCACTGCTGATCCATATTCTAAAATATAAATTTTTTTAGCAAAACCTGCTAAAAACAAGGCTGCTTCAAAGCCAGCATTCCCTCCTCCGATTACGGCCACGCTCTTTCTTTTAAAGAGTGGCCCGTCGCAGGTCGTACAATAGCTCACTCCTTTGCCAATAAATTCTCTTTCTCCCGGAACTTTTAACGGCCTTGGGTCTACTCCGGAAGCAACAATTACTGCCTTTGATTGATACTCTTTTTTGTTCTCAGTAAGAATCTTAAAATTTTCGTTAGTCTTCCTTACTCTTACTACTATCTCTTTTTTGGTATCAATTTTAAATTTTTCAAGATGCACTTTAAATCTTTGGAGCAAGTCTGCCCCTGAAATTTCTGAAAAACCAGGGTAGTTTTCAACCGGCACAGTCTTCCTGGCTATTTGTCCACCAAACTCTTTAGTAATTAATAAAGTTTTTAGATTTTGCCTCGCCCCGTAAATTCCCGCAGTAATACCCGCGGGGCCTCCCCCGATTATAATTAAGTCATACATAGTTGTTTGCTATTAGTTATTTTAATGGGTAGCACAAGAGATGCAAGGATCGTAAGCCCGGATGAGGGCTCGAATTTTTCTTATTCTCTCATCTGGTGAGACCTTTAAAAGATTACCAAGATAAACTTTCAGGTCCTCTTCAAGATTGTTTAAAAATTGAGCAGTAGGGGTAATAATATCACAATCTAAAATTCTACCATTTGTATCAACCTCAAAATAAGTGAAAAGGGTGCCTCTTGGTGCTTCCATTGCCGAGAGACTACTTCCTTTTTGAATTTTTAATTTAAAAGGTCTTTCTTTCAAATCTTGCTTTAAAATTTCCTGGATTAATTTTCCTATTTTTTTAAGAAAATGCAGAATTTCTATTGTCTGACAAAAAAGATTATAGAAAGTATTCTCAAAGAATTTTTCACTTGTTAGATTATGATTTTTAAAAAAAATCCCAAGACTTTTTTTTGCTTCGTCAGACAACAAATCTTGATTATTTTTAATTCTGGCAATGGCTCCGAGCATATAAGGCTTACCTAGGTGTTTTACCCTTTTAACTGGTGGCCTTCTAAGGTCCTCTTCTATTTTACTTGAAAAGAAATCACCGATAGAGAAGGTTTTTGGGGTAAGAATATACTCTCCTTGGTAAAAGGCATATTCCTTCTTCGGAGAGAGAGAAACGAAATTTGTTTTTCTTTGAAGAGAAGGGTAAGAAAGATTTTGAAAGGTTTTTACTAAAAATAAAGCGGCATCGTAAACCTCACTTAAATCTTTAGAGAGTTTTTGAATGTCTCTTTTATCGGGTAATTTGGAAAAACCTCCGATTTGAGGCCTCATAGGATGGATTGCTCTTCCACCGATTATTTCAGTTACTCTTAAAGAAAATTCTCTTATTTTTAGAGCGGCTCTTGCTTCTTTTTTAAATCTTTTCATTAAGTCTAAATCATTTTCGATATTGAAAAAATCAGGTAAGGCAAGAAAAAAAAGATGGAGAGCATGACTCTGGATAATCTGAGCAGCCAACAACAATTTCCTCAAAAGCGTGGTTAAAGACGAGGGTTTTACTTCTAAGGTATTCTCCAGGGCCCGACAGGCATTTAAAATATGAACAACCGGACAAATTCCGCAAATTCTGGAGACAACTATCGGTACTTCCTCTACTCTTCTTCCAATTAAGATTCCTTCAATCTGACGAAGTCCCAATAAAGTCTGGAGTCTTAATTTCTCAATTTTCCCATCCCGACTTACCTCTGCCCAAAAACCGGCTTCTCCTTCGATTTTATGAATATGAGGAATAATAATTTTTTTCATAAAAATTTCTTCACATCATCTTTTATACCAAAAATCTCAAGGTTTTCTTCGATTTCCTCCTGGGAGCGTATTCTTTTCAAAAAAATTATAAAATTCTTGGGATTGATATTTTTAAAGATGCCTCGACAACCGTAGCACATCACTCTTGATTTTGGACAAATTGCTCTACAACCAGCAAGAGTTATTGGACCAAGACAGGGTTCTTTTTTTCTTAAAAGACAATCTTTAGTCCCGGCAAGAGGACACTCAGTACAAACTGGTTTTTGAGGAATTTCTGGGATTTTTCCCTCAACGAGCTCATTAGCTAATCGTAAAAATTCTTCCCCATTTATTGGGCAGCCGGGTATAGAAAAATCCACTTTGACAAAATTATCGATTTCTTTAATTTCAGGATTAGCAATGTTATCAACATGTTTATAAATAATCCGAATCGTTTTCTCCTTATTCTGGTAATTTTTCATTTCGGGTATCCCTCCCAAGGCAGCACAATTGCCAAGAGCCACCAATATCTTAGCTTTCTCTCTTGCTTCTTTTAAGATTTTAAAATCATCTTTGGTAATAGGGTTTCCTTCGATAAAAGCGATATCGAAAAGGTCACATTTTAAGGACTCTTCTTCTAAAAGACTGCACTGAGCAAGCTCGACTTTTCGCAAAAAATTAAAGAATTTTTCACCTAAGTTAAATAAAGCAAACTGACATCCTTCGCAAGAAGTTAAAGAGAAAATGGCAATTTTGGGTTTTTTTCTCATTGAAGATTTTTAGGATTTCTGAAACTATTTATGGTTTTTTGGGTATATTTTTTAAGATTCTTTGCCTCTTTTTTATTTAAAACTTGGATGGCATAATTCCAATGAAAGGAAACTTGGTTGCCTAATTTAATTTTTGGCAAAATGTTTTTATCCCAAATAAGATATTTCTTTTTAAGGTTGCCAAGGTGGGGCTTTTTATTAAATGTTAACGGTTGGTATTCTACCTTTATCTCGTTTTGCGCCTTATCTATTTTTCTCACCTTGCCCCAGCCAATTCGACAAAGGTCAACTAATTTTTTAGTAAGAACTATTCTGCCAGAGACGGAGCCTATTACAAGAACGTGAAAACTATGATGGGGCTTGGACCCTGGTGGAACTGTCTTGGCTCTTAATTTGGCTTCTTTTTCTTCCAGTAAACCCTCAGTAGAAAAATCATGAACAATCATTTTTTTTAATCCAGGAGTTTTTACTTTTTCTAAGAGTTGATTACCAATCCAATAGGCCTTAACCACTCTTTTTTCAAAAGGATCCTTGATTTTGTTAGCCCTGGCAATTAATTTATAGTAAGGAAAGGCTCCCTTAAAATTTTTTAGAAGTTTTCTAATTTCCCCTTTGGGAATGTCTTTGCCAGAAATATAATCCAAAAGAATTTTCTTTGCTGTTTTTTCTTGGGGGCCACAAAAACCGAGTCGATGGGTAACAATTCCATAAAGAGCGGCTAATTTAAGACCGGACATAAACCCAGTAGTACAATTTATAATTTTAAATTCCCAAGTATCACAATTATTATTCTAAATTGCACTATTGATTTTAGCATTTTTATGGTTGTAATACTGGATAAATTAATTTTTTAACCAATCGCCAACTTTCTTTAAGACCTATGACAAAAACTACTCCTGAAATCATAAAAAAACCTGCCAAAATTTCCTGGAAACTCACTTTCCCACCAGAAATCAAAGAAACTAAAGTGGTCACTGGAGATCCCAAAAGTAAGATTACTGTTGCTTGAGAAACTGGTATATATTTAAGCCCACTATACCAAGTTATTACATAACCAAAAAGGAGAATTGAGGTAACTATTACCCAACCAATTTGCTTTAAAACAAGGTCGGATAATAAAGGCAACTGACTAGTAGCTCCAAAAAAAATCAAAATAAACAAAGAACCGAAAAACATTCGAGCCCAAGCTACAGTCCTACCTTGAAGTTTTTCTGACCTTAAAACGTACTTAGAAATCGTATTCTCTACCGCCCAAAAAAGAGTGGCTGAAAAAACCAAAAAATCTCCTAAGTTTGGCGAGAAAGTTAACTTTTTCAACAATAATAGACTGCCCAAAATTAAAAATAGTCCTCCCAAAAAAAACTTTTTATCAATCTTTTCTTTCAAAAAGACAAAACTCAGGACTGCTACATAGATAAACATTGTCTTGTGCCAAAAAGCTGCTTGAGCCGGACCAGTTAGGGAAAGTCCTTTGAAAAATAGTAAAAAAGGAATACTTCCCCCTACTAAACCAATAATTATTAATAAGAACCAATGTTTCTTAGTTAAATGTTTTAAGACCTTCCAATCCTTGAACGCTAATAAAACTCCTGTCAGAAAAAGAGCGACAATAGAATTTTTCAGCCAAGCAAAAATATAAGGGTTGATAACGCTTACCCCGAATTTGTTAATAAAAATTGAAAAGCCCGAAATAATGGCAGTAAAAATGACTAAGAAGTAACCTTTTTTCATATACTTATTTCTTGATTAGATTAATTATTTCTTTTGCTTCTTTTTTTGTTATTTTTCCGACAATAAAGTTGTTTTGTAAAATTACGTAATCTCCTACTTTCACTCTAATTAAAGAGCCTCTAACCTCTTTTTGTCGACCATCTTCTTCTGTAATAATCTTTTGATTTTTGATTTTCTTTATCTTGGCTGGTAAAGTAATACACATTTTATATTTGTTTTCTGTTGGTATACCCAAGAACTAATAAATATCCTTCTGGTTTTGATAACTGATGGCTTCGGCTAACTGTTCCCGATTAATATCTTCTTTACCTTCAAGGTCGCTAATGGTCCTAGCTACCTTTAGAATTTTGTGGTAAGAGCGGGGAGAGAGACTCAATCTCCGCATTGCCTGGCGCAAAAGGTCTTTGGAGCAAATATCAATTTTACAATATTCTTGAATTTTTTGTAACGGTATCTCACTATTCAAAAATCCTCTGGATTCTTGGATGGTCCTAGATTCTTCTACTCTTCTCCGAATATTTTTACTCTCTTCTGCTACGATTTTTGAGGTCAATTTCTCAAAACCAATTCTCGGGACTTCAATTTTGATATCAATCCTATCAAGGATTGGTCCAGAAATCTTCCGGCGGTACCTTGTAATCTGAGAAGGTAAGCAAGTACATTCTTTTTGAGGATCGCTGAGATAACCGCAGGGACAAGGGTTAGAAGCGGCAACCAGAGTAAATCTGGCAGGAAAAATTACGCTCTCCTCGGCTCGCGCCACCAAGACCTTCCCATCTTCCATGGGTTGGCGAAGGGCCTCAATTACATCGCGGTGAAATTCTGGAAATTCATCTAGAAATAAAACGCCACGGTGAGCTAAAGTAATTTCTCCTGGACGAATATGGGAGCCTCCGCCAATCAAAGCTGCAGCCGAAGAAGAGTGGTGAGGACTTCGAAAAGGGCGTTTAATTATAATAGAGTTCTTTGAGGCTAAAAGCCCAGCAACACTATAGATTTTTGTTACTTCTAAAATTTCTTCTTTGGCCATCCTTGGCAAAATTGAGGGGAGAGCCCGAGAAAGTAAAGTTTTACCTGAGCCTGGTGGCCCCATCATAAAAATATTATGCCCACCGGCAGCAGCAATCTCCAAGGCTCTTTTGATGCTTTCTTGCCCTTGAACATAGGCAAAATCAATCTCAGGATATTCTTGGGCAGGAATATCCTCTGCTCCTTTACCAGTTAGTATATAGTTTTCTGTTTTCCCTTCTAAAATTTTAAGAAGACCCTTAAGGTTTTCTACTGCTAAAATTCGAAGCCCTTTTACCAATTCTGCTTCTTTCTGATTTTCCTTTGGTAAAACTAAAAGCTTATTTTCTTGCCTTGCTAAAATGGCTGTTGAGAGTGCTCCTCTTACTTTTCGTATTGAGCCATCTAAAGAAAGTTCTCCCATAAAAATTTTATCACTTGTCTTAAACTTTTTTACTTGTCCCGATGCCAATAAAAAACCCAAGGCTATCGGAAGGTCATAAATCGCTCCTTGTTTTTTTATCTCGGCTGGAGCAAGATTCACAGTAATGCGACGATTATGATGCTGAGGTGGCTTCCCTCCGCTATTTTTAATTGCCGAGGAAACTCTTTCTTTTGACTCTTCTACCGCTTTATCGGGAAGACCTACAATAGAAAAAGCATGAAGACCTGAGGTAAAATCAACTTCAACTTCGATTATTCTGGCATCGAGCCCAATAAAAGCTGAGGAAAAAATTTTAACAGCCATATTTAAGAATAATTTAAAATCCTTTTTATATAATAGGGCGACAGGCAGCAATTAAAGTACCGGGACCAGAATTCGCTCCTACTATAGGAGGAGCTAGAGAAACAAAAGCAACTTCTGCTTTTAATTCTCTTTCTATTTTTTCTTTTAAACTATAAGCTAACCCAATATTATTAGTGTAATTTATTCCAACCTTCATGTTAGTTTTATAATATCTTCTAATTTTCTGAGAATGACATTGAAGTTGACGAAAAATAGCCTTAAAAACATCCCCACTTCCAAAATTAAATCCAGCGAACCCCACTACTCCTTTTTTGATTCCAACAATAGGCTGAATACCCAGGCTCTTTAATGTTTGGAAAAGCCAAGCCTGTTTTTGACTCATTCTTCCTATTTTTTCTACCCAAAAAGTATTTTTTAAAAAAGCGACCATTTTAATTTCTCGCTTTAGACTTTCGAGTCTCCTTTTGATTTCTTTTATCTCTTGATGTCCCTTAATTAATTCTAATGCTTTTAAAACAAAAAGACCTTCGCTGGCTGCCGCATGTCCCGAATCGATTAATTCTATCTTTAAAGAATCCGACATAAACCCTTTGGCTTGAAATGCCGAATTGTAGGTACCGGATAAGCGACTACTTAAAGTGATAACGACAACTTTCTGAAATCCCTCTAATAATCTTTTGTATGCTTTAATAAAGTCCCCTGGCGATGGGGCTGAGGTTTTAGGATGGGCTTTAGTTTCTTCCATTATCTGATAAAGGTTTTTCTCTGGAAATTTCTCTGCTTCTGCGAAAAAGAGTTTTGTCTTGACTATTTCTATTTGATATTCTCTGATGATTTTTTCTGGTAGAGAACAAATATCATCTACAACGATGCCAATATTATCCATGAAAAAAATATAAATTTAAGAATGGAATTAGTCTTAGAGAGGAATATTGCCGTGCTTTCGTAGAATCTTTTCTTCTTTTTTATCTAAAAGTGATTCCAGACATTTGGTCAAAACGCTGGTTGTGTCTTTTGGATTAATTATCATATCCACCTGCCCAAGTTTTGCTGCCTGATAAGGGTTTAGAAAAAATTCTTCCAGCTCTTTTATTTTTTCTTTCTCCATCCTCTTAGGATCTTTGCTTTCAGCTAATTCTTTTTTGCAGATTATTTTTACCGCTTGAGCAGGTCCCATCACGGCAATCTGAGCGGACACCCAAGAAATAACTTTATCATAGCCAAGGTAGCGTGAAGCAAGAGCAATATAAGCTCCTCCAAAAGCTTTCCTTAAAATTAGGCTAAGTTTGGGTACAGTAGCTTCGGAAAAAGCGTATAAAACTTTTGCTCCATGGCGGATTATTCCTTGGTGTTCCTGGTCAGCTCCGGGAAGATAGCCAGGAGTATCTACTAAATTAATTAAGGGAATATTGAAGGCGTCACAGAATCTAACAAAACGAGCAACTTTATCAGAGGAGTTAATATCAAGAGTCCCTGCCATAAACTTCGTCTGATTGGCAACAATACCTACCACATTCCCAGCCAGTCTTACAAATCCAACTACCACACTGGGAGCAAAACCAGGCTGGATTTCTAAAAAGGAATTTCTATCAAATATTTCAAAAATAACTTCTCTCATATCATAACCTTTCTCTTCCTCTTCCGGGACTATTTTTAAGAGAGCGTAATTTTCTTTCTCGAAGAATTCCGAAAAAATACTTTTTTGCCTGGGAGGGTCTTCAAGATTGTTTTGAGGAAGATAAGATAAAAGTTTTTTAACACCGTTAAAACAATCTTCTTCGTTGTTAAAAACGAGATGACAACAGCCACTTTTGACACTGTGAACAGCAGCACCTCCTAATTTATCAAAAGATATTTCTTCGCCAGTTACCGATTTAATTACTTCGGGTCCGGTAATATACATTTGAGAAATACCATTAACCATAAAAACAAAGTCTGAAAGCCCGGGAGCGTATGAAGCTCCTCCCGCTGATGGTCCGACAACCACACTGATTTGAGGGATAACGCCTGAGGCTTTAATCATAGAGTTAAAAATAGCCGCATAGCTATCCAGGCTTGAAATTCCTTCTTGGATTCTTGCTCCACCACTATCGATTATCCCGATAATGGGCGAACCTGTTTTCCTTGCCAACTCGATGACCTTGACGATTTTTTTGCCGTGCATTTCTCCTAACGATCCTCCCATTTTTGCAAAATCCTGAGAATAAACATAAACTTGACGATTATTTATCTTCCCAAAACCACTAACTACCGCATCTCCCGGGACTCTTTTTCGGTCCATACCAAACCTTGAAAAACGACTTTCTACAAAAAGATCTAATTCTACAAAAGTTTCCGGATCAAAGAGCAAGTTAATCCTTTCCCTGGCAGAGAGTTTTCCTTTTTTATGCTGTTTTTCAGCAAATTCGGGATTTTCCAGCTCAGAATTTTTTTCACTTAGTTTTGCTATCTCTTTTTTGAAATTCATAGTGGTTTTTCCCCACTACCAATGTATTGGTGTGGGGGTTTAGGTAAGCTCGAGGCTTCCTTCTAAAATTTTAATTATTTTATCTTCCTTTAATTTAATCATAATAGCTCCATCTTTGTCAAAATCCAAGACCGTTCCAGGAACTTTTTTATTTTGGACGACTGCCCTAATCTTCCGTCCTATTAAAATTTCATATTTTTTATATTCCTTCAAAATTTCTCTATTGTTCTTTTTCAAAAACTCTCTAAATAACTTAAGAAATAAACTTAGAATCTCTTTATTATCTACATTTTTGCCCTGTTCTTTTACAACGGAGGTGGCTTCTGGAGATAAATATTTAGGAAAACTTTTTATATTGGTATTAATCCCCACTCCTGCTATTGAAGTTCGAGATTTTTCCCCGACTATATTTTCTACTAAAATCCCAGCGACTTTTTTAAAAGCGGGCTTTTTTTGAAAATAGGAAGGGGCTAAAATATCATTTGGCCATTTAATTACTGCTTTAAGACTAGATTTTTCTCTTATTGTTTTAACTACTGCTATTGCTGTAACAAAAGGCAAAAGTTGAAGTTTTTTGACCGAGATTTTTGGCAAAATTAAGGAAAAATACAAGCCTCCTGCTGGAGAGAACCAAAATCTTTTTCCTTTTCCGTAGCCTTTGCTTTGAGAGTTGGCTAAGACCACTGTCCAGCCGTGCAAATTATTTTTAGCTATTTCTTTTGCTTTAAGGTTGGTGGAGCCAATCTTGGGATAAAATAAAAAACAAATTTGATTAGAATTTCGCATATAAAGGGTTGACGAAATTTTTCATAAAATCATTCAAGGATTATTAATTTCTCGCCACTATTTACAAATTGTTTTTCTTTGACTTCGATTTCTTTTACTCTCCCGTAACTTTCGGAGATAATTTCGTTTTCCATCTTCATTGCCACCAAAGTAATGACTGGCTGACCAATCCTTATTGTCTCACCATCTTTGACATGAATTTTTGAAACAATACCAGCAATGGGAGTTTTAATTTCTTTTTCTTGGGGAAGATTAGGTACTACTTCACTTTTTCTAATACTTTCAAGCGAAGGATAATCTTTCCTTTCGATAAGGACCAACCTGTCAAATTCATCTTTACTAAAAAAATAATCTTCATTTTCTACTCTTACTTTGAGAAGATTCTCTTTAATTTCAGAAATTTCAATGTTATAGGATTTATCTTTTAAGAAAATTTTAGTTTTCATAACTTCCAGCTAAATCTTTTAACGAAAGTTTTCTTCTTCTAAAAATTTCTGCCGGTTAATTATCTTCCACTTATTAATTCTATTCTCCTTTCTATTAGTTTCTTGAATCTCTTGGAAAAAATGGGCAACTATTAGAGCTATTTCTTTTTTTGTTATCTTTTCGGGAGTTTCTTTAAAAGTAACTTCTTTTTTAATCTTGGCTTTAGCTTCTCTAACCTTTTCTATAATATTATTTTCTTGAATAAACGAGGTAGAAAGATTCCCTTCAATGAAATTTTTATTTTGAAGAACAATTTTAAAAAAAGGTATTAAAGTAGGGATGCCTTCGATAATGAATTCGTCAAAAGCTCTCCGGGCCCTTGAGATAACTGACTGACGATCTTTATCAAAGATAATAAGTTTTGCTATCAAACTATCAAAATAAGGAAATATTCTCTGGCCAACATGACAGAAACTATGAATTTCTATCCCTTTTCCTCCGGGAGGTAGATAGTGAGTGACAGTTCCAGTCCGAGGGCCAAAATCCTCAGTAGCTTCTTCGGCGCAAATTCTAAATTCCATTGCCCAATTCGACATTTTAATCTTTCTTTGCTTTAAATCCAATTTTTCACCTTGGGCAATCTTAATTTGCTCCTTAACTAAATCAATTCCTGCTACTAGCTCAGTGACAGGGTGCTCAACTTGTAACCTTGGGTTAACTTCGATAAAGTAGAAATTCTTTTTACTATCAACTAAAAACTCGACTGTTCCTAAACTCTCATAATTGAAGTATTCTCCAATTTTAACAGCGAATTTCCCCATTTTCTTTCTTAATTTTTTGTCCAGAAAAGGCGAGGGAGCTTCTTCAATTAGTTTTTGAAAACGACGCTGGACTGAACATTCTCTTTCTCCAAGATGCAATACCTTTCCTTTACCGTCACCGACAATTTGGAATTCGATGTGACGAGGCTTTTCTAAACACTTTTCAAAAAAAACCATATCGCTCCCGAAAGCAGTTTTTGCCATTCTTTTTATCCTTTGAAAATTCATTAATAATTTTTCTTGGTCTCTATCTTTTATAACGGCAATACCTATTCCTCCTCCGCCATCGGCTGCCTTTAATAAGAAGGGTATGTCCGTTTTTTTAGCTATTTTCAGACATTCTATTTCGTTCTGAATAGGTCTTGGAGTACCATTTAATAATGGACAGCCAATTTTTTGAGCAATTTTCCTTGCCTCAAGTTTATTACCTAATTTCCTCAAAGTTTCTCCCTTGGGACCAATAAATTTAATATCATTTTTTTCGCAAAAATCAGCAAAATCTCCATTTTCAGCCAAAAATCCATATCCCGGGTGAATGGCATCAACATCAGCTTCCTTGGCAATTTCAATCAGTTTTCTTTGGTCCAAATACCCTAAAATTCCTTCTTCTTCCAAATAATAAAACTCATCAGCTAATTTCGTTTCCAAAAAGTGCTCTTCTTGACCTTTCTGGGGACAAAGAGCCACTGTTTTAATTCCCATCTCTTTGCAGGCTCGAATAATCCTTAAAGCTATTTCTCCTCTATTAGCAATGAGAATCTTTTTAATCTCCATAGAGAGTATTATTTTAATGAAAATAGGGATAACCTTTACCGCAGAGCGGAGAGAGCGCCGTCATAACTTTATCAGTAACTTTTCTCAAAATCTGCTCATATTCTCTTTTGGGAAAAGTAGAGATATCCCCTTCCTCTATAATATCAGAAAAATAAATGGGCTTGCCTATTCTTATAATTCTTTTAAGACTTTTATCTTTGTTCAAAACTCCAACGGGGACGACGGGCACTTCTGTCTTTATCGCTAATTCTGCCACTCCCGTCTTTCCCTTTTTTAGAGTTTCACTTCTATTAGTACCTCCTTCTGGATAAATAACAATAATTTTACCTTTTTTTAAATATTGAATGACTTTTTTTAAAACTTCTCTCCTGTTTTTGCTTTTTCTATTTACGGTGATAGTTTCAGTAAAAAAATAAAGCGGACCAAAAAAGAGGGGGTGATAAGGCGTCTCCATCTTACCAATAAAATGAACTTTCTCAAATTGACTTTTAAAAGGAATGGCAATAAAAAAATGGTCGAAATAACTCTGGTGATTAGCAGCAATGATGAAGTTTTTACCGTGAAGAATATTTTCTTCTCCTTCGATCTTTTCAATAAAAAATTTTTCGATAATGGGAGCGAGGATATATCTTGCCAAAATGGAAAAACTTTTTTTCATAAACAAGTTACCACTTAATCGAGCTCCGCCATTGCCCCCTGAAGAATTTCTTTTGTTTCTTTCATAATCTCTTCAACTACCTCTTGGCAACTTTTAATTTCAGAGATTCCGGCTGCCGAGATACCAGCCAAAAGAGGAATATTTTCCACGTTTTCTCCGCCAATTGAACCAGCAATTTTTTCGGCTTTTAATTCTTCTGGAAAGGCTCCTTTTTCTTCTAGTTTTTTCCAGTTTTCTGATAATTTATTTTTTATTAATCGGATTGGGTGACCGGTAAATTTCAAGACTACTTCAATGTCATCGGCCGTAGATTCCCTGATTCTTTTTTTGTAGGCTTTTGAGACAATAGCTTCAGTTGTTGCCAAAAATCTTGTCCCCATCTGAATTCCGTCAGCCCCTAACAAAAATGCGGCGGCAACAGTTCTACCATCGTAAATACCACCGGCTGCAATTAAGGGGGTTTTCTTTAATAATTTTTTTGCTTGAGGAATTAAACAAAAGGTGGTATTTTGGCCAATATGGCCTCCCGATTCTAGCCCTTCGACTACTACCGCGTCAGCACCATTTTGTTCCATTTTTTTAGCTAATCGAGGAGAAGGAACGACTGGAATAATTTTAATTCCAGCGGCCTGAAAATAAGGAAACAAAGGTAAAGGATTGCCGCCTCCGGTAAAAACGATTGGCGCCTGGCAACGAATAACTACCTTTACTAATTCTTCCATCTTAGGATTTTGTAAAAATAAGTTAACAGCGAAAGGATTTTTTGTTAATCCCCTCGTTTTTTTAATTTGGCCTTCTAACCATTGAGCCGACATTAATCCTGAACCAATTGTACCCAAACCCCCACTATTAGAAACCGCTGAAACTAAATTAGATTCGGAAATCCCGGCCATTCCTCCTTGGATAATTGGGTATTTTATCCCCAAGAGTTTTACCAAAGAATTATTTTCGAACATATTTCTTATTAAATTCTTCTTTTTTGACCGTTGCCACAGAAAATCTTGCCTCGCATTTTAACTCTTCTCCAACAAAAGCCTGACCTTTGATGTGGGAAATTTTAAAAGTAAAAGATCCGGGAGGCATACCATAGATGCCTAAGATTACATCTTTTAAAATAATTTTATCACCTGGGAAAATTGGCTGCGAAAATTGAACTCCTCTTACGTCATAAGCCAGAAAATGATAATTTTTGTGGTCTTTCCCTAATTTTTCTCTTAAAAATATAGTAGAGAGTTGACCTAAAGCTTCTATTACCAGGACTCCTGGCATTATCGGAAAATCAACAAAATGACCTTTAAAATAATAATCGTTTTTAGAGGTTTGATAAAAGCCCGCAATTTTATTTCCGCTAATCTCCTCAACCCCATCAACAAATAAAAATGGCTCGTCGTAAGGGATAATCTTTTTAACTTCTTCTTTAGATAACATAAGCTATTAAAAAGATGGAATTTTTGTTTTCCCTGTGTTAACTATCAACATTTTTTTATTTTTGGGTACTTTATCTCTTATTTGCAACATTAAAGCTAAACCAGCAATTCCCGATGGTTCACAATTTATTCCTTGAGACTTAGCTATCTCCAAGGCTTCATCTAAATATTCTTCTTTTAATAAATGGACGTCAGATTCTGGGCCACAAAATGCCGCCGTTCGATATAACCTAATCCACTGTTCATCATAATGGACAAAGGGCAAATGGGGAGAATAAAGTTTGTCTGCTTTACTATTGGGATTATTAGTAGTAACCCCGAGGAAATTACATCTCCTTAAAATCCCAACGTCACCTTTAAACCTAGGATCATGAATTCTTGTCGAAACTTCTTTTTTATTGATATTTAATATATTTTCATATAAATTTCCGGTTCCAAAAGGAATAAAGCAATAGTCTGGAGAGTTGTTTATTATTTCATAACTTAACCAATCATAAAATCTGGTTGTTGGATCTAGGGCTTCATTTGAAGTAATATCTAATCCTTCACGATTGTGAGTTAAAATAAGAATTTCTCTCCAGCTAAAAGATTTCTTTGATAAGTCAGTTTCATAAAGTTCGCAACCTAATTTTTTGAGAGATTTTAGGGCAATTGACTCGATAAATTTTCTGTCATACAAAACTTTCAAATTTGGTAATTTATATTTTTTCAGTACTGTCTGAATAGCAATCGCAGCTGAACCAAAACTGATAATGGACATCCGAGGCAGAGAACCTTTAAATTGTCCTCTTTTTTTAGCTAATAAAAAGTCTCGATAGGTCACTACCATTTCCCATGCCATTCTGTCCTTATGAGTTCCGGTGGGGTTAACGCTCTCATCTTTTAACCAAACATTATTAAAGCCCGGAACTTCTATCTTATGGGTTGGGGTGGCAGGAAATTTAGGACTATCCGGAGGAAATTCTGGATTATTGGGATCGTTTTCCGAAGGGACAACT
>PFRL01000034.1 GCA_002788555.1 Parcubacteria group bacterium CG_4_9_14_0_2_um_filter_35_11
GAATTAAACTAGTTTGTTTTGATGTTGATGAAACCCTTGTTGACGGCACATCTTGGTTAATATTAACAGAAGGGTTGGGTTGTTCTTCAGAAGATATTCTTAATATTTTTAACCAAACCCGAGAAGGAAAAACCTCTTTCATTGAAGGCGAGAGGATCCTAACGAAAATGTATCAGGATACCAATAATGCCACCAAGCCATTTATTAAAAACTTATTTGAAAGTATTAATGTTAAGCCAGAAGCCAAAGATTTAATTTCTTATTTGAAAGAAAAAGGATACTTGATCTATCTTATTTCTGGCGCGATTGATATGTATGTAGAATCTATTGCTAAAAAGTTAAATGTAGATGGATTTCGTGCAAACTCTTCCTTAGAATTTGACAATTCAGGAGTTCTTCAGAGAATTAATTACCGTGAAAATCAAGGAGAGGTTAAAGTCGGACAACTTCAAGACATCATAAACAAATTAGGTATCGAACTAAATCAAGTTATCTTTGTGGGCGATAGCGAAAATGATATCGAAGTATTCAAAGCTACTGGGCACGGAATTGCTGTTCATAGCACTAATGAGAAACTAAAAGAAGCAGCTTGGCGAGTAGTAGATTCGTTATTAGAAATAAAGGACATTCTTTAAGTAATGTTGGTCTCTATATCTATTTCGCTGAAAAAAAATCAATCGAAATTCAACTAAATTGAATTTATTATAATTTTTTATGATGCGAGAAAACTGGATGTTAGGATTCCTAGGGTTTATGGGAATTAGGGGAATTCAAGGACTTTTAAGTGCTAATTATTTAGAAGCTCTTTGGTTGGTTTGGTTTGTCTGGTTCGTTTATTTTATAGCCAAAAAATCATAAAGCAAATTCTAGCGGATTACAGCCCCTAAAGCAAAATATTCTTTTCCCCGGCGGTGGAAATTTTTTATTTTTATTGTATTTTGTGATAAAATAAAAAAATGAAAAGGAAAAGTATGAAAATAAAAAAAACAGGGCAGGAAAGACAAGATGAAATTTTCCAGAAAATGTCAGCTAATAAGAAAATCAAACTTGCTTCAGAGTTAACATTATTTTGTTTAAAACTCAATTCTCTTAATGGGAATAACAAGTCAAGAAAAACTTCTTATCAAAATAGTTAAAATTCTCAACAATCTTAAGATAAAGTATTTTATTACCGGTGGTTTTGCTGTTTCAGTTTGGGGACGGCCAAGAGCTACTTTTGATATAGATATTGTAGTTAAACTTATTAAACCTCAAGCGATTCCCTTAACAAGAGCTTTGCGAAAAATTTCTAAAGAAGGCTATGCCGATGAAAATATGATAAAAGAAGCGATTCAACATAAAGGGGAGTTTAATTTTATTGATCCCAGTAGTGGCTTAAAGGTTGATTTTTGGGTAGTTGAAGAAAAAATTTCGGCTCCGCCAGAGTTTGAAAATAGAAAATTAAAAAAGATTAATAATCAGAACGTTTATTTTATATCGCCAGAAGATTTGATTTTGAGTAAATTGCAATGGTATAAACAAACACAATCCAGCCGACATTCGGAAGATATCCAATCTGTTTTAAAAATCTCCGGTAAAAAATTGAATATGAAATATTTGAAAAAATGGGCAGAAAAATTAGGGCTTTTAGAGATTTTTAATGAACTGAAAGTATAAAAAGTTAACAAGTAATGAAATCGAAAAGCCCATCGCCCCGTTAGAAATTCAAAATTCCAAAACTAACAGAGAACAGTTCTCTGTTAGATCAGTCGCCAAAAAGGCGATTTTTTGGTAGAATTGAAAAATGAACAACAATAGACCTATCCAACTTTCGCCGAATTCCTTGAACTTGTATTATGAGTGTCCGCTTTGTTTTTGGTTAGAGAAAAGAATGAGGACTAGAAGGCCGCCGCCTTATCCCTATGCCCTTAATGCGGCGGTGGATTCACTTTTGAAAGAGGAATTTGATAAGTATAGGAACAAAGGAGAACCTCATCCTTTGCTAGTAGCCAACAATATTCCGGCAAAACTTTTTCCCAATCAGCAATTATTGAATGAGTGGAGGAACAACTTAAAGGGAATACGCTATTACGACGTAGAATTGGACGCCACTCTTTTTGGCGCGGTGGATGACATTTTGGAATTTCAAGACGGCAAATTGGCTCCGCTTGATTACAAATCTACGGGTAGTAATGTGGCTACGGTGTATGACCGCTTCCAGCTGCAAATGGATGTTTATAGTTTTTTGTTAGAGAAAAACGGGTATAAAACTATAAAAAAGGGCTACCTGGCTTTTTATGTTGTTGACAAAAAAAACGGCTTTGACGACAGATTGCCTTTTAAAAAAGAAATGCAAATTATAGATGCTGACCCTTCTTATGTGAAAGGAGTTTTTGAGAAGGCAGTCAATCTTTTAAGAAGCGACGCGCCGCTGGCGCACAGCGCCAACTGCCAATATGGCCAGTGGTTAAAAAGGATTGGAGAATTAAAAGAAAATTAGATGAATAGAGAACAACTTACAACTTACAACTGACATCTAACAACTAGCATCCAATATCCAATATCCACCATCTAACATCCAATAACCAATCTATGCTTCACTCCATCATTATTGAAGAAAGTTTGGAAAATCCAAAGGTTTTAGAAAATTATAAGATTTTAAAGACGAAGTTTTCCCCGAAGAAAAATTGGCATTTGCATATTATTGAGATTCCCGAGCCAGATGATGAAGCGATAGAAAAGATTCAAGAAGCAATGGTAGAGAATAAACCCTATTATTTTCATATTTATAATGAAGGGAAAACTTTGATTATCGTTTTCCAAGACGAAGTTTTTCATCTTAATCCTCAAGATAAATCAACCTGGAAAGAAGCCCTGGAACATGGTGCTTTCAAATTAAACATTCCAGTCGAGGAACTCGACTTTTATCCGTCAAAGATTTCTGAAGAAGAGGAGTGGTATAAGAAATAAACTGACAACTGACAATCCCGATGTTGCCGAGATAAATTCGGCATCCCGATAATTTCATCGGGAAAAGTCGGGATCCCGACCGAAGCGTCGGGACTGACAACAAACAACAAACAACAAACAGCAACCCCCATCGCCTTAGCGGCGATTTTTTGGTAGAATAAAAAATATAATCTAAATCAAAAAGGAAGGTCGAGCTGGACAAATGAGTTAGCTGGATTATTAGAGAAAAGAAAAGAATTACAGGGAGCAAAAGTCGGAAATGGTACTTGTTTAATAATTTATTATTAATAATACGAGAGATAAATTCGATATTATTATTATTGGGGCTGGGCCAGCTGGTCTAAAATGTGCCGAACAATTTAAAAATTCGTCTTTTTCTGTTTTATTAATTGAAAAGAATAAAATTATTGGTCCTAAAATATGTGCTGGTGGATTAACTAATCTCTGCGCTAAATATGATTTTCCCGAATCGAAAATAAGGAGTTTTACTAAAATAATATTTTATGTCTCAGATGAAAAATATGAAATTGAACTCCCTCTTCCTATCAGGATTATAGATAGATATGACCTCGGTCAATATTTATTGGATAGAATAAAAGATTCTAAAAATATTACAATTTTAAAGGGAACTTTAGCAAAAGAAATTAAAAAAGATAGAGTAATTACCAACAAAGGAGATTTTTATTATAAACATTTGGTTGGTGCTGACGGTTCTTACTCTTTAGTAAGAAGATTTCTTGGTTTAAAATCTAAAATCTCAATTGGCCTTTATTACAGAGTTCCTGAAATCATTGATAATTTAAAAATCTATTTCTATCCTAAATTATTAAAGTCTAGTTATATCTGGCTATTTCCTCATAAAAATCATACTAATATTGGCATCGGTCTTCATTTAGATTCTAAAAATCTTACTTTTGACCAAAGCAAAGAAATTTTAGAGAAATTCTTAGAGAAAAACAATTTTACTTATTCTGAAAAAGAATTTAAATTCGCCCCTCTAAATTGTTATTACAAAGGTTGTATTTTTGGAAATATTTTTTTAATTGGAGAGGCTGCTGGTTTAGTTTCAAAATTTAAGGGAGAGGGTATTTTTTATGCCTTAATAAGCGGAGAAGAAATAGGCAAGAGAATACTTAACCCCGGTTATAAAATGCCGGAACTTAAAAAAGCTTTAAAAATTAAGAAAGAGGAAGAAAGGGTTGGGAAAATTTTTGAGAGTTTACCATTTTTTCGAGGACTTTTATTAAAATTTTATATTAATTTATCAAAAAGACCTTGGATTTAATCACATTTTCCCATCTTTTGCTAAAATATGGAAGGTTTGATTAAGAGATCGAAAATCTTTTCTGCTATGTTTTGCGGTTGGATGGTCTTATCTGCCGCGTTTGGAATTTTTCTCATTCTTACTAAGGCTCATTTCGAAATAACTGGGACAAAAAAGATATTCGGTCTAAGCACATTTTTATATGTAATAATTGCTGTCTTTTTAGGTCTTTTAGAGTATGGTTTTATTAAACCTTTCGGGATTAAGAGGAAAGGAGCAAGATTCCAAATTTTACGAAATGTTTTAGTGGATACTCTCACAAAAGGACGTGCGATTTCGAGTATTTCTACTAAAGACCTGACTGAAGCATTTTATTCCCTAATCGAGACACCTCGGAAGTCGTTAAGAGATGGGGTAAAATACATTGTTTTAGTAATTTTTTCAAGCCTTTTAACAGAATGGTTAGTTAGTGGAAAAACAATAAACCTCCCTGTTATTTTATGTGGTGGTTTAATTTCGTTATTCTTGGTTTTATTATTTGGTCAATCTTTTGTCGAGCTTGCTGTCTCTCCCGCAATTATAATATGTAGAAAGGAACTTAAGGAGAGAGGTATAAAATTTGAAGAACCTCGACCTATACTTGGTAGTCTTAAAACAAAATTTAGTCTATTTTTTTCAGCCCCAATTTTAGTTGTTTTGATAATTTTAAGTTTTATAACTCCTATTAGTTTAAATATTATAATATTTTCTTTTTTCGGTTTGGCTATGTCTATAATAATAAGTTGGACACTATACTCTCGAATAATTGAGACTTTTTCAGCAATCGAAATTTTTAGTCGCGAATTACCAAAAGAGAAAAAGACTTCATTTCTTACAGGAAGCTTAGATGTAGAAATATTCGATTTATATAAAAGCCTTAATAAGGCAGCAGAAGAAGTTTATACTGCCAGAAGGGAACTTCAAGAAGCAAAGTCGGTTTTAGAGATAAAAGTGAAAGCAAGGACAAGTGAATTAGAAGAATTAACTCAAAACCTTGAAGAAAAAGTAAAACAAAGAACGAAAGAACTAGAAAAGAGCAAGGGAGAATTAGAAAAAAGAGTAGACGAACTAGAAAGATTCCACAAACTAACTGTAGGGAGAGAGTTGAAAATGATTGAGCTTAAAAAAGAAATTGAGAAATTAGAAGAAGAAAATAAGAGATTCAAAGAAAAGCTGGAGCAAGGAAAGGAATAGGAGTAGTTTTTTATTTTTATTCAACTCAATGGGTTCTAACATCATTTTGGAGGCAGAGCTACTGTTACCACCCGAGAATTTTTCTCGGGTTTTTTACTGACAGGGTTTGAATTAAGTTGTATGATTGAGCAGCAAAAAAAATGGAGATGAGAAAATGGGAGGTGCCAAATACGAGATATGGGTAGATGATTTTATTCGAAAAGTTTCCTTGGAAGAGTTAGTCCAGATGGCAATGGCTAAGGGAACGAAGGTAGCCCGGTTTATAGAGAGGCAAGGCAAGAAAATGTTGATAAACTTTTTCATGGACACTAGTAGCACAATAGCTCAAGACAAAACACACGTTGTGAAAAGAGCTGCCACAGGAGTGCTCTTTACCGAAGTAAAGGAATATAAACGAATGATTGTCTTTAACCATTTCAGGGGAATACTCTCATACACTAATGACGCAGAGAATTTAAAGAGATATGACACGACTTACGTCATACCGGTAATACAATATCCGGATGACGTAGTTGAGGCAGCTACCGAAACTATTCTCAAAAAGGGACTTGTCTTGAGTGAGACGAAAGAGGCAAGAAATCTTAAAACCAAAAAGGGCGGGTCAGAAACCCATTCGAAAAACTCAGGGTAAATTGATTCGCCCGATTTTTTCTATTTTCGAGCAAAGCGAGAAACAAGGTTCTCGCCGAAGGCGAGGTTCTTATTTCAGAGAAACAAGGTTCTCGCCGAAGGCGAGGTTCTTATTTTCGCCATCCTTCAATTCACTCAGGACAAGTTGGCGACCTGCCCCGTAGTGAAAACGTAGTTTTCTACTTCGGGGTTTTTTGATAGAATAAAAATATGCCCAAAGA
>PFRL01000007.1 GCA_002788555.1 Parcubacteria group bacterium CG_4_9_14_0_2_um_filter_35_11
ATTTTTTTGGGCGAATAAATATAGGGAGGCTATTTTAAAAAGGCGTGTGAAGAGGAATACTCCTCCCACTTCTAGAGTAGTAAAACTCATTTCCGCTAAAGTAGCTACTTGTTCACCAGATTGAGAGTAAGAAAAATAATCATGAGTTAAAAAATTTATTAAATATAAAAGTGCTGTAATAATAATCCAAATATAGACAAAATATTCTCCTTTTCGCTGTTGACTTTCTGAACCTTTTTCTTGCAACCATCGAAGTGCTTCTTTATGCAAAGAATAAACTAATAAAACACCGATATAGAAAGTATCAATCCTCGGAGGAGGAAAATCTCCTCGAGAAAAGAATTGCGTTAGGACCATCCCTAAAGCTGCTAGGGTAATAAAAAGACAAAGACCGAATAAGACATCATTGATTGTTTTCTCCGCTTTATAAACTTGGTGGTTCGATGAATTTGGCATATCTCAAAGTGATTTAACAAATTACCAAGCGGTGGGTGCAGATATATCCTCCAAATTGCTATAGCAATTTGGAGACCACAGACGGTGGGTGCAGGATTCGA
The DNA here is from genome assembly GCA_002788555.1 of Parcubacteria group bacterium CG_4_9_14_0_2_um_filter_35_11. Lineage (GTDB taxonomy): Bacteria > Patescibacteriota > Minisyncoccia > Minisyncoccales. The sequence continues at coordinate 558 of PFRL01000007.1, forward strand.
ACCCGCGAGGGGCGATTTACACCCCACGGTTTAGTCCCGAAACGGCTCATGAATATTTGAATGACGCCGTTTCGAGGATCCCGTAAATAACACCTAGCGGAAGGGGTGAGATTCGAACTCACGAAGGACTGTTTAGGCCCCACGGGTTAGCAACCCGTTGCTTTAAACCACTCAGCCACCCTTCCTCTTTTAATGAGCCGACGGGATCTCGAAAAATATACTTCATTTTATTTCGTTATTTTTCGGGGCAAACCGTTGTTCCGATGTCGTCAAAATCCTCCGACTTTTCGTGAGTCCTCGAATTTCTCTAAAAGAAATTCGGGATATGATTTTGTTACGACATCGAGAATCCTCGATTCCGATTTCGTAGTGAATCGGGACTTTAAGCCGCTCAGCCAACCCACCAACATCATCTCAACATTTTAGCATTTAGACATTATAACATTTCAAAATTTTCGTATGTTAATATGCTAGGATGTTAAAATGTTAGTATGTTAGGATGGTTTCTATATTCCTTCTTCTTTTAACCTTTTAATTAACTCTTTTTGCTTTTTAGTTAATTTTTGCGGCGTTCTAACATTAATCTTGACATACATATCGCCCTTGCCCCTCCTATTAAGATGCGGTATCCCCATCCCTTTTAATCTTAACAATTTTCCCGCTTGAGTTCCAGAGGGAATTTGTAGTCCTACTTTACCAGCCAAAGTAGGAATGTCAATCTTATCCCCGAGAGTAGCTTGGGAAAAATTAACATCAAAATTGAAATATATGTCGTCCCCTCGTCTAACAAAGTAAGGATGTTCCATAACATAAACTCTAACATAAAGATTTCCACTATTTTGCCCTTTTTCTCCGGCTTCTCCTTCGCCGGCAATTAAAATTCTCTCTTTATCAGAAATGCCTGCCGGAATAGAAACGACACTTTTCTTCTCTTCTTTTATTCTACCCTCTCCATGACATTTGCTGCAATTTTTCTCGGGAATCCTGCCAAAGCCCTGACACTGCGGACAAACATTGGCCCTGGTAAAAGTTCCGAGGAAAGTTTGGTGGATTTCCTTCACTTTTCCAGCTCCCCGACAAGAAGGACAGGTCTTCAGTCGTGTTCCTGGCTCTGTTCCATTTCCTTTGCACCTGGAACAGGTAGTAAATTTCTCAAGAGAAATCTCTTTTTTTACGCCAGTGAAAGTTTCTTCGAGGCTAATTTTAATATCCACAAAAATATCTCGGCCTCTTTTTCTTTTGGAAGTTCTCTCTCTGGCAAAAGGAGCGGCACCAAAAAAATCTTCAAAGATTTCTTCAAAAACTGAAGTATCAAAATCCTTCCCAAAAGAGAAAAAATCAAATCCTTCTGAAAAGGGAGTTTCTCCTCTTCTTGCTCCAAATGGCGCTTCTTCAAATACTGTTCCGAATCTATCATATTGAGCCCGCTTTTCTTTATCACCCAAGATCTGATAAGCCTCGTTAATTTCCTTGAACTTTTCCGGATTTCCTCCTTTGTCGGGATGGTATCTTTGGGCTAAGCGGAAAAAGGCTTTTTTGATTTCTTCCGATGAAGCGTCTTTAGAGATACCTAAAATTTTATAATAATCCTTCATAAAACATGACGCAAATCTACAAATGATATACTAATCTACGAATTGCGAATAAAATTATTCGCAATTAGCATTATTGGCATTAAATTCGCATAATTTGCATTATATGGTTAATTCTTCTTTGTCTACTTTTATGGTGACTAACTTAAAGAATTTTGTTGCAAAAAATATCTTAAAAATCAGCCACGATATTAAAAGAAGAATATAGTTGAAGAATATTGAAACCGTCTTTATCAACATAAAGAAAATTAATATTAGACCTATCGTACCTAGCTTCTCCCAAGATTTGACATTCTTGGCTATCATTACAGTAACTACTTCATAAAAAATGTCTTTCATTTTTTCATTTCCTTTTAAGGTTTTATCTATCTGAAATGTCTTTGCTAACTCTTCTCTTCCTTTTTGAAGCACTTCTTTGGGTATTTGTTTTTTTGTTTCTTCTAATTGTTTTTGCAGCTCTTTATAAAATTCAATTTCTATTTGACCCTGAAATGGTAAAAGAGGTCCTGACGGCTGTTCTGGGCTTTTAGTTTTTAGATATTGTTCTAACATTTTATCTACATTTTCTCTAGACATCTGTAAAATAAGGAATTGGTCGACGGTCATATCACCAGAAAATCCCGGCGTTTGAGAAGATAAAAACCTTTCAGTAGTAGGCCAAAATAAGTCAAATAAAGGACGGGGTAAGTTAATTTTCCCGCCCAAGAGTTTTGGAGATAAAAAGAGTAAAACAGCAATTAAAATTGCTACACCAGTCAATAAAACCTCGTAAGTTTTGTGTGAAAGACGAGAAAAACTAAATTTTAGAAGATTTTTTTCTTCTTTTCGAAGAACTATCTGACTAAAAAACAGAAAGAGAGTTAATATCAAACCGGCCACTATCATATAAACATTCGTCCCGAACCAAAACAAGGTAGAGCCAAAGATTAGAAAATCAAAAGGGATTTGTAATTTTAATGATGCTTTACTGAACACTAAAAAAATGAAAAAAGTAGCACCCAATAGAAGAAATACTAAAAACAGAATAAAAGGAAGAATAAAATTTCCTTCTTTGAAAAGGAGTGCCTTAAGATAAAAAAAACTCAAATTTAAAAATAAGAAAAACAAAAAAGCTAATATAATTTGTTTTAATAATTTTTTATTCATAGATTTGACAGACCCCGTTAGAAAGCCCAATCCCTTCTAACGGGGTAAATTATGATTTTATTTTTTCTTAAATTTACCCTCTTCTGCGTCTCCTCCTTCTCTACCTTTTTTCTGATACATTTCTATCCCAACCTTTTGGATGGCCTGGGAAAGTTCTTGAATTTTTTGTCTCATTTCTTCTAATTTATTTTGATTCATTGCTTTTTTTAAGGCAGCTACTTTTTCTCCTACTTCTTTTTTTAAATCTGTAGAAATTTTGTCTCCTGCTTCTTTTAAAGTTTTTTCAGTAGTATAAATTAACGTATCGGCATTGTTTCTTGCTTCAGCCAACTCTCTTTTTTCCCTATCTTCTCGGGTATACATCTCAGCTTCTTTTTTCATTTTTTCTATCTCTTCTTTGGAAAGGCCAGTTTTTGCTTCAATCCTGATTGATTGTTCTCTTCCTGTGGCTTTATCTTTTGCCTTAACGTTCAAAATTCCATTGGCATCAATATCAAACGTAACTTCAATTTGAGGAACTCCTCTTGGAGACGAAGGGATGCCATCTAAAATGAACCTTCCTAAGGTCTTGCAATCAGCAGCCATCGGTCTTTCGCCTTCTAATACATGAATTTCTACCGAAGGTTGATTGTCAGCAGCGGTGGAAAAAATCTGAGTTTTCGCAGTGGGGATAGTAGTATTTCTTGGAATTAAAACCGTATTTACTCCTCCCAAAGTCTCAATTCCCAAGGATAAAGGAGTAACATCAAGTAATAAGACATCTTTTACCTCTCCTTCACCGCCCAAAATTGCTCCCTGGATTGCGGCTCCCATCGCCACACACTCCATAGGATCGACTCCCCTGGCAATTTTCGCCCTTCCAAAAATATTTTCAATGAATCTTTGAACTATTGGCATTCGGGTGGGTCCACCAACTAAAATAATTTTTTCAATCTCCTTAGGCGATAATTTTGCATCGGATAAGGCCTGTTCAACAGGTTTTCGGCAACGTTCAATAACTGGCTTTATCAATTCTTCTAACTTTGCCCGAGTAAATTTCATTAAAAGGTGCTTGGGACCTTCGGAGGTAGCAGTAATAAAGGGTAGGTTAATTTCTGTCTCAAGAGTAGAAGAAAGCTCCATTTTTGCTTTTTCGGCTGCTTCTTTAATCCTCTGCATCGCCATTTTATCTGAAGTTAAATCAATCCTTGTGTCTTTTTTAAATCCATCAACGATATAGTTTATTAAAATTTCATCCATATCGGTACCGCCAAGCTGAGTGTCGCCAGAAGTGGCTCGGACCTCAAAAACTCCTTGACCAAAATCCATAATTGTTACATCTAGAGTCCCGGCACCAAAATCAAAAATCAGAACCTGCTGACTTTTTTCTTTAACCTTATCTAGGCCATAAGCTAAAGAGGCGGCAGTCGGCTCGTTTACCAAACGAATAACTTCCAAACCTGCAATTGCTCCGGCGTCTTTGGTAGCTTGGCGTTGGGCGTCATCAAAATAAGCCGGAACAGTAATTACTGCTTTTTCTACTTTCTCACCCAAATATAATTCGGAATCTTTTTTTATTTTTTGCAAAATGAAGGCAGAAATTTGTTGAGGAGTATACTCTTTGCCAAAAATTTTATATTTATAATCCGTACCCATCTTTCTTTTAGCTGCTGTAATTGTTCCTTCTGGATTAGCTACTGCTTGTCGGCGAGCAGGTTCTCCAACTAAAATTTCTCCTTCTTTTGTAAAAGCAACATAGGATGGGAAAGCCTTCCCTCCTACAACCGTAGTTCCTTCAGCTGAAGGAATCATTTTGGGCTTGCCGGCTTCTATATAAGCGGCAGCCGAATTTGAAGTACCCAAATCAATTCCAACAATTTTTGCCATATTATTTTTTATATAGTTGATTTTAAATTTATTAAATGCGACCTTAAATTTCGAATTATTTATTAATTAAATCAATTATGTATTTAGCAGGCCCACAAATTCCCATATTTGCAGGGATATCCAATATTTTTCCTTCTGGTGAAGAAATTTTTGCAGATATCCTACCGCTTGCTATTCCTATAACTTTTCCCGTATCTTTTAAAAATACCGGAGAACCACTTGAACCATTATTAATATGGGTATCTATCATAAAAAAGTGCAAAGAACCATCTATTCCTCGTCTTTTAACAGAACTAATAATACAATGGTTTGTGTTCATTGTAATTCCAAATCGCATGCCTAATAATTCCGTAGCTAAAGGATATCCAATAAAAACGACTTCGTCTCCTTCTTTAACCGATTCGGATTTACCGAATCCTTCGATTGTTTCAAAATTATTCTTATCAGAAATTATCTGCATCAAAGCTAAATCGTTCTCCTTGTCTATCTTCAACAATTTCACTTTATATCTATCATAATGAGTTATTCCTTTTTCATCGATTTTCCCGGGTACTGAAACTTCTAAATAAGGAAGATCATTTTGAGGAATTTGTTTATATACATGTCCGCAAGTTATAAATTTACCATCACGAGAAATTATAAAACCAGTCCCTCTGATACTTACTTTGCCCTGGTTATTTTCTCCGGGGACATAAAGGGCTACTAAAATAACTGAATTTTTATTTTTTTTGATTATTTCAGATATTTTCATAGTCTTTAGTCCTCAATTTTTCAATTTCATTAAACAATTTTCTTTTAAAATTTATCATAAATTTCTTAAAACCTCTTTCTTCTATTCTCTCTACCTGATTTTTACGAAGCAGCCAAATAGATCTTATACCTACATTGATGACATTGAATTATTGTTCTCAGTTTTTTTACCTATTTTTACTTTGGCGAATCTTAAAACTTCTCCTTCGAGTAAATATCCTTTTTGAACTACTTCCATAATTTGACCATCCTCTCCCGCTACTGTTTCTACCACTTCATGGAAGGCTGGGTTAAATTTCCTTTTTGTGTCTATTTCTTTAACCCTCTCTTTTTCTAAAAGATTCTTTATCTGGTTTTTTATTCCCAAGATTCCCTTAATCCATTGACTTAAATTTTC
>PFRL01000028.1 GCA_002788555.1 Parcubacteria group bacterium CG_4_9_14_0_2_um_filter_35_11
ACACCAGTAGTTTGCGCTCATACCGGTCCGGGAACCTTGCTCGTCGCCTGGACAGTATTCGAATAAAAATTTAATAAGTTGCCGAGTTAATTTTCAAAAGTTAACTTTCTATGTATATAAAAGGCGTCGGGATGACAAAATTTGATTATTCACAAAAGCCTTGGTGGAAATTTGCTTACGAGGCCACCATGGAGGCTTTGGAGGATGCTAATATGAAAATCTCCCAGATTGACGCGATAGTCTTGAGTGCTATGTCTGTTGCCCAGGTCTCGAGTCAGGAACGGCAAACTCATAAAATCTCTCTTTTGTCAGATCTTTTTAAAACCCACGTTCCTATTATTGAAACTCCTTCTGTTTGTAGTGGTGGGGGAGTAGCTTTTTGGACAGGATTAAGATTGGGCTTCAATAACGTTTTGGTCGTCAGTGGTGAAAGAGTAGTTGAAAATGTTAGTGAGATTACCGTCGATTATATTCTTTCGGCAGCCGAAAGAACACTTGAGCAGACAGAAGGGATGCTTTTCCCAACCCAAAATGCTCTTGTCTGGCAGCAGTATATGAAAAAATATGGCGGGACAATGGACGATTTGTCTCAAATCTCTTTTAAAAATCACCAAAATGCCAGTTTAAATCCTAAAGCTTATTATTATAAGCGGCCTGTGTCCTTAGAAAAAATAAAAAGTTCTCCTATTGTTTCTTCACCCTTACGACTTTTCGATTGCTCCTTCTCGGTAAATGGAGGAGCGGCAGTAATAATCTCCAAAGAGAAGACTGACATTAAGGTTATCGGTTCCGGCTTTGCTACTGACTATCTGTTAACTTTTGCCAGGGAAGATTCAACCCATTTTCTAGCGACAAAGATAGCTGCAGAAAAGGCATTTAGCGAAGCAAAACTTAAGCCCAGAGACATTAATGTTGCCGAATTACACGATGCCTTCACTTCAGTGGAACTCTTTTCTTATGAAGATTTGGGATTTGCTCCACTTGGCAAAGGGGCAACCTTAATAAGAGAAGGGAAGGTTTATCTTGACGGAGAACTACCAATAAATCCCTCAGGAGGGCTAAAGGCAAAAGGCCATCCGATTTCTGCAACTGGCCTTGCCCAAATATATGAGATTGTAAACCAATTACGAGGGAGATGTGGTCAGCGTCAGGTTCACCCCCACCACCAAAAATTTGGTGTGAGGGTAAAAAATCCTCAAATTGGCCTTTGCCATAATATCGGAGGGACTGGTGGCAGCGTTACCGTCCATATTTTTAGGAAGATGACCTAAAAGTGGAACTGGAGATTTTTCTCCCTTTTAAATCTAAAATATAAGGTAGGATAATATAATTCAGTTCAGCCAAACCTTTCTCTTTTCTTCTCTTGTTAATCTTCACTCCGTTATTGAACGTTTCTTCGGTAAGAAGAATTGCTTCAATATTTTTATCCTCTATTGACGGACCATAAATGTCATCTATTTTGAAGATTTTATGGCGAAGATTTATCTTTCTAAGGTAATTTTTGAGGTTATTTTTTCTCTCTTGGAATGACTGAATTTTTTTGTAATCTTTTTTCGTGGTCTTTACCATTTTATCAGAACAAAGGCCTATTATTGCCTCTTTGGCATAATATTTGGCCATCAAGATAAAATAACGATGGCCCTTATGAAGCTTATCAAATGTTCCCCCAAAAACGATTTTTTCAAACCTCCTTTCTCTAAATTTTCTAAGAATTTTTCTAAAGTCTAGTTTTGTTTTAGAGGAGACTTCAACTAAAGATACTCCTTTATCAGGAAGCCCATAGACTATTCCCGTTTTATTTTTAGCAAGCAAGAGGCAAGGGATTACCAAAAGATCTTCCTCTCCTTCAACAAAAACATTTTCATTATCCCTAATAGCTCTTTTGAGGACTTCCCAAACTCCCCCGTCAATTGAGGCAGAAGGGTTTTTACAAGAAAGGAAGTATTCTTGGGTACAAACCCTTTTATTTCTTCTAATTCTACCGTCAAAGATTTTAATGTCCGCTGGCAAAGTTGAAGAGCAATAATCCCCAACACAAATTATTTTTTTAAGCCCCCGTCTTTTAATAATTTTTTTGAATTTCTTGACTATTTCTGCCTTTTCCCCCAAGATAGGAGCTCCAAAGGGTTTTTTCAACTCTTTTCGGAGTTTATTAGTTAGATATAATGTTTTCATAAGAATCCTATTATATCATATTTGCCAAGAGTACTAAAATACTAATTATTGATAAACGCTCTTGATAGTAGAAATTTATCATAGTAAAATTAAAAACATTATGAGAATATTGCTTTTATATCCAAGACATCCAGATACTTTTTGGAGTTTTCGCCACGCCTTAAAATTTATTGGCAAAAAAGCGGCTTTTCCTCCCCTTGGCCTTTTAACTGTTGCCGCTCTTTTACCCGAAGAATGGGAAAAGAAACTAATAGATATGAATGTTCAAAAACTAGATGACAGGGATTTAAAGTGGGCCGATTATGTCTTTATTAGTGCCATGATTGTCCAGAAAGAATCAGTGAGAGAAATTATCAGTAGATGCAAAAGATTTAAAGTAAAGACAGTAGCCGGCGGACCTTTATTTACTACTGGATACGAAGAGTTTAAAGAAGATATAGATTATTTTGTTTTAAATGAAGCGGAAGTAACCCTCCCTCAATTTTTGAAAGACCTCGAAGGAAGGTCTCCCAAACATATCTATAGTCTGCATGAGTTTCCTGATATTACCAAGACTCCGGTCCCTCTCTGGGAGCTTATCGATTTTAGATATTACTCATCTATGAGCATCCAGTATTCCCGAGGATGTCCTTTTAATTGTGAATTTTGCGATATTGTCATTATGAACGGTCACGTCCCCCGAACTAAAAGTAAAGAACAAATATTAAAAGAACTTGAGAGGTTATATGGTCTTGGCTGGAGAGAAGGAGTATTTTTTGTTGACGATAATTTTATAGGAAACAAAGAGAAGCTGAAAAAAGAAACTTTACCAGCTATTATTCGCTGGATGGAAAGGAGAAATTATCCCTTCTCGTTTAATACGGAGGCATCTATAAATCTTGCTGATGATGAAGAGTTACTAAGACTTATGGTCAGAGCAGGGTTTAATACAGTTTTTATTGGCATTGAGACGCCTAACGAAAAAAGTCTCAGGGAATGTGGGAAATTCCAGAATGAAAATCGTAATTTAATAACCTCAATTAAGAAAATCCAAAATAAAGGCCTTCAAGTACAAGGGGGATTTATTGTCGGTTTTGATAGCGACACTCCTTCAATTTTTGAAAGGCAGATTCAGTTCATCCAAAGAAGTGGAATTGTTACGGCAATGGTTGGCTTATTGAATGCTCTGCCCAAAACAAGATTGTATCAACGTCTTAGAAAGTCCAACCGGCTAATTAACGATTCCTCAGGTGATAATACCGATTTTTCAACAAACTTTATTCCTAAGATGGATTTTACGACCTTAAAAGATGGTTATAGAAGAATTGTAAAGACAATTTATAGTCCCAGTTATTACTATGAGAGAATTAAAACATTCTTGAAAGAATATCGCCCTCCGATAAAAATCAAGAGAGTTCGAATTAAGACTTATCATTTAACTGCTTTTTTGGGATCTGTTTGGAAATTAGGTATTAAAAGCCAAGAAAGGTTTTATTACTGGAGGCTTTTCTTTTGGTGTCTTTTCAAGCGCCCAACATCTTTACCTTTAGCAATAACTCTTTCTATTTATGGCTTCCACTTCAGAAAAATTTTCGGACAGGATTTTTAACTGATATGTTCTACCAATGTCCAAAATGTAAAAAAGTTTGGCAATACCCAATTGGAAAATGTCCTGACTGTTTTTTAAATTTGGAAAGAATTATTTCAGAAAAAATAAAAGTAATTGGCGTCTCAAAGGTAACCATTCCTACAGTCTTACATCCAAAAGCGCCCTATTTTGTGTTGGCTTTAGAGGACGAACATAATAATCGATGGATTGAAAAGTCTTCCCAAGAATATAAAATAGGAGATGAATTCAAAAGAGAGAAAATGAGAAATAAGGCAGGAGTGGCTATTTTAAGGGTAAAATATGATATTGCCAGTGCGGTTGAGGAAATTATCCAATTAATCAACGGAATCAAATTTAATTCTGAGTCAAAAATATTAATCTTACCCACTTTAATTTCTCCCCAGCACCCCTATTTTGCCCAAAATACTAATCCCGAAATATTAGATGCCTTAATAAAATATTTAATCAGAATTGGAGTAAAATCTTCAAATATTAAGGTGGCAGCTCAGAGTTTTGATGAAATACCAATAGAGGCTTCAGCTCAAAAATCTCTGCTTTTAAAAGTTTGTCTTGAAAACAAAATTACGCCCTTGGATCTTGCTAAGACCACTTTTTTAAATAAGGGAAAAGAAGGAATTATATTTAAAATCGCAGAAGAAGTTTTTAATAATGATATTATAATCAACCTCCCCATCTTGAAACTCGATTCTAAATTTAAAGTTAAAGGGGCCCTGACAAATATATTGAAGTTTTTGAAAAAGGAGTCATATTTTTCTCTAAAATATCTCCATGACGATTTTAAAATTATAGAGAGACTTCAAGAAGTATTGCCAGAATATTTAACCATTGGCGATGGAATAACTGTCCAGAAGACTACCGGCCATACTTCTTTTGTCGGCCTAATCTTGGCAAGTTTTAATCCTTCACACCTTGATCGGGTTTTTGCTGAAATTGCAATGGCGAAAGATTTACCAGATTATTTGAAGAAAATAAACATCAATGAAATTCCAATTTTCGGTAGGAAGATTGAAGAAGTCCAATATGATATTGAGGGGGTTGGAAGCTCGACTCGATAATAATATGCAAAAAGACGAGGTCCTAATAGATTTAATAATACCAAAGCAACAAAAGATTATTATAGCGCTTATCCAAGATGCTATTTTAGTATTTGCTTTTACTTTTTTAACTGCTACTTGCGCTAAGATAAAAATTGAAATAGGCCCTGTTCCGATTACTGGTCAAACTTTCGCTGTACTTTTGAGCGGAATTTTACTAGGAAGCCCTAGAGCAGCTTTGTCTCAAGTATTTTATCTTTTTTTTGGTCTGGCAGGAGTTCCCCTATTTGCTCGGGGTCGAGGAATTCAATATATTTCAAGTCCTACTTTTGGCTATATTGTTGGTTTTATCTTCGCTGCTTTTTTTGTGGGTAAGCTAGCCGAAAAAGGCTGGATCAAAACTTTTCAAAAATCAATTTCAGCAATGATTGCCGGAAATATTTTGATTTATGCTTTTGGACTAGGATGGTTAGCAAAATTCATTCCCCCTCAAGATGTATTAAAAGTTGGTCTTTTGCCATTTTTGTTAGGAGATGCAATTAAAATACTCCTTGCTGCTTCAGTCGCTCCCCTTTCCTGGAGATTCATTAAAAAATTTAAAGGTCAAGAGATTAAATAATTTATAGCTTTTAATAAAAAAATCACTCACCCCGTGTTGGAAAAACAGCTCCCGCCGAAGGCGGAAAAGAGCGTTAGACTACAACCCACCCACCACCCAAAATGTGGCCTCCAAATCGCGAAGCGATTTGGAGTAATCTGAAGGTATCTAACGCGGGGGTCGGGGTAAGGCAAAAATATGGCACTTGAGGATAAGGTTGTTCTAATCACAGGGGCGACAGGAGGTATTGGAAAGGCGGTGGCTAAAAAATTTAGCGAAGACAAGACAAAGATTGCCTTAAATGATATTAGTGCCCAAAAAGAAAAACTTAAAGAACTGGTAAAAGAAATAGGAAAAAATCAAAAAATGGCTAAATATTTTTTGGCCGACGTCTCTAATTTTAAAGAAGTTCAAAAGATGGTCGAGGACATTAGACAAGAGTTTGGAAGGCTCGATGTTCTGGTTAATAACGCCGGGATTACAAAAGATAGAACCCTTGCCAAAATGACCCAAGAAGAATGGCAAAAAGTTATTGATG
>PFRL01000008.1 GCA_002788555.1 Parcubacteria group bacterium CG_4_9_14_0_2_um_filter_35_11
TGACGTTTATCAGTATATTTTGCCTCGCTCCGGAAAGTTGTAATTTCAATTTCTTTTAATTTCGGGTCTTTGCTTTCGGTTTTTACAGTTACCGTTAAGAACTTATTTTCATAAAAACTCTCGGGAAAAATCTTCTGGATTTCTTCGGGCTTTGCATCGGTAGCCACATCCCAGTCAATGGGTTCAATATTTCGTAAGACATCTCTGACACAACCCCCGACAACATAGGCTTCATGCCCTGAGTTCTTTAACTTTTTTAGAATGAGTTGAACCTCCTTGGGGATTTCCATATTAATTTATTATTACATTACTATTCTATTATTTCAATTTGTCCCGTTTAGAAATCGAAGAGTTCTAAGGGAGTTTATTTTAGTTCTACGTAGAACAATTGGTCCCGTTATAAACATATCCCGTAGTCAACTTCTTGGGAAGGCGACATAAAACAACTCGTGCGGTTGGATTTCATGCTTGTATGGTTTTCTAACGTGGTTGACTTTAGAAAACTTTTTACTTAAAATTTTTAAATATATCGATACTTCCTGCCCACGTGGTATAACCCACCCGTTTCACCCACCGAAGTTTTATTTATAAAATTTAGGTAGGTAGGAAATTTCGCCCCTGTAGCTTAATGGATAGAGTGCTGGGCTTCGGACCCAGTGATGCAAGTTCAATTCTTGCCAGGGGCATTAAAAGGTATTAAAATGAATTAAATTGGAATTTCGGCGAGTGAAGATAAAAAAATTAATAACCTATGCCCGAATCTTTGGGTTACGGATACAAAGAAGAAGGCGCAAAGGAAACACTAAGCAAGGTTTTAAAAACATTAGGAATCTTAATATTCTGTGGTGCTTTAATTTTCCTTTTAATCAAAACTTTTTATTTAAATAAGCCAAAAACTCTACCAAAAGAAGTGGCAATTTCTTATCTTAAAGCAGAGCAGGATTTCAACCGCGAAGAGGCCGAAAAATATCTTTCTGCTGACTGGAAAAAATTGGAGATTTTAGGAGAGAAATATGAAACCTTGAGTAAACATAAATGGATTGTCCAAGAGACAAAAGGCAAAGAACCAACTTTTGAAATAAAAGATGAAAAAGTTGAAGGAAATCAGACAAACATTAATTTAGTAGAAAAAACCAACAAAAAGCTAAACCAACCTTTCTTTGAATTCCTTCTACCGAAAGTGATTGTTTTTGATGTTGTTTTAGAGAAACAGGGAAGTTGGAAGGATGGTTACAGCTGGCAGATAATAAAAATCGACTCGCCTACTTTACTCTTGGAAAGCAAAATAGGAAAAGAGGTAGAAATAAACAATGGTATCTTTGTAAAACCAATTAAAATTGAGGAGTACTTACCAAAAGATATAGAATTACCAGAAAAAATTCACATTCTTTCTTTAGAGATTGTATATAGGAATAAAACAAATAAATCAGTAAATATTTTATCATTTGGGGAATGGAGATTAGTTGATAAGCAAGAGAAAATTTTCTATCCACCCCCTTTAAGTTCAGCTATTGCTTTAAGAAAGCCAGCATTTCTCGGCCAAGAAATTAGAGCTGGCCAGAGTAAGAAAGGTTATGTTGTCTTTGAAGTGTCCAGAGAAACTTTGCCAAATAATATAGAGAAGATAATATTTAAAGATTTTACAAGAAAAATTATATTTGATTTAAAATAATTAATATTTATGAAGAGAAAGAAAATATTTTTTACTGGTATCAGAATAATAACCATCTTTTTTATTATACTGTTTTTGAGAGCATCTATTGTGTCTTTAGCCAATGCCCAAGGGTGTGACCAAACTCTTAACGAATTTTCTGATGGTTCTCTGTCCCAAACAGTGACAATACCAGTAGGCGGTGGCGTAGTTGAAACATCAGTAACATTGCCCACTGACTCAACGATTTGTTCAGCTACTCTCGAAATTGATAGAGCTGCTGTTGGGCTTGGAGGCACTCCTTATATTTGGGTACCTCTATCGGGTCTCAACCAACTAGTTCAGATTAGAACTTTTGATGGAACTATAGAGCGTACTTTTAGTAATGGCGCTTTTAATTGTGCTGGAACTGCCTTTTCTAATCCTTCTCGAATTACGGTTATTCCGGGTGGCGATGTTTGGGTAGCTAATAGAAACAATGGAACAGTGACTCGACTGGGATTAGTGGACCCCGCCAATCCTCTTTCAGGTTATGAGTGTAAAGGAACTTATGGTGACGTAGGAGGCGGACCTCGAGGAGTAACTTTTGACGCAAATGGAAATATTTGGGTAGGGGATTATAACACCGATAGGATGTGCAGATATAGATCAGACGGGACTTTGATTAACTGCGCAAGTAGTGGTTGTCGAACCTATGGGATGATTGGCGATAGTAGTGGTAATGTCTGGGTTGCTGATAGGGCCAACTCTCAAATCTGTAGGTGCTCTGGCGCTATCGCTTGCGCAGCAGTCCCTGCGACTGTAGGTATAGACATTTACGGCATTGGAATGGACAACGAGGAAGATATTTGGTTTGCAAGCTACGCCGGCGCTCTAGCTTACGAGATAGATACGCCTGGTCTGGCCGTGAGATCCTGTGGTAATGTTGGAGTAGCTTATGGCCCTCGAGGCATAGCAGTCGATGGTCTTAACAGAATTTGGGTAGCAAATTCCGGCGATAATAATTTTTATGTAATAGATCAGAGTTGCAACCTTGTAGCTTCGACAGCTACTGGGTACTCAGATGTAATCGGAGTTGCTATTGACATGGATAATAGAGGTTGGATAGTCAGTAATGGTAGTGGTCGTGTACTAAAATATGAGGTTAGTGGAGGTTCTTTGAATCAGCTCTTAGATATAAATGTTGGCGATTCTCCTTATAACTACTCTGATATGACTGGTTTTAGAACTCCAAAAATTCTTATTGTGATTGGTATTCCTCCAGGGGGAAGTTATTCTCCTACTAGTTTTCCTGCGACAGTAGATTTCACAGTCGCCTTGCAAAATTCTCTTAGCGGATGCGTAGGAGGGGTGGCACAGCAAGAGGATTTTTGTGGAAATAGTTATTGTGAGGTAAAACTTAGTTTATCTTCAACTTTTGTAGGAGGAGATTATACATTAAGGCAATTGAATGTTAGCTATAGGAATCCCCTTTCGCAGATAACGGGAGGCCTTGTTCCTTGCGGGAGGCACTGTGACGACCTCGAGACCGCCGTGCGAGAGGATGTTCCCTGTACTTTATGCCATATTTTAGTTCTTATTAAAAGAATTATTGATTTTGCAACTGGAATTATCGCCTTTCCGATTTTGGTTTTGATGATAATAGTTGGCGGTATTACCTGGATAACAGCTGGTGGGAGCGAGTCGCGAATAAGCAGGGGAAAAGAGATTATAAGAACGGCAGTTATCGCTATCATAATTCTTCTTGCTGCCTGGTTAATTATTGATACGGTAATTGTGTTTTTAACTCCAGCTGGTGCTCTCTGGCAAAACTGGAGCACTATTAATTGCCCAGTGCCTTAGCCTTTACCAATGTTTGTAGGTTTATATTTAACTTATATATGAATAAAAAATTGATTCTAGGATTAATTATAGTTATTATTGTCATAGCTATTGGAGGCGTAGTTTATTGGCGTTATTTTCAAAATAAAAAGGTGATGAAAAAGGAGCCCTCTAAGGAAGAAATAACTGCCGGTCTTTCTGAATTTTATCAAAAAGACTACTCTTCAATTTCGGAGAAACAGAGTACTTATGATTGCAATTTGCAAGTGGACGTTCAGACTTCTAGCAAGACAATATCAATTGATTCTAAGTGTACCGTTACTCCTCCTTATTCAGCGATGGAAGCATTTCTCGCAGTAGCAAGAAGTAATTTAAAAATTAATGGAATGGAGTTCTCTGTGGCTCCAGGCTCTACAAAAACAGGCTTAGATTGGGATGATGACGAGAAAGAAGCCGTTAAAAAAAGACTTGAATCTATAGCTCAACCTGCAGTTGCAATCCAAAAAGGAGCAAAACCTCCGAAGGAGCAAAACAACCTTTGTTTTCTCCCTTGTGTAGATGATTCACCCCCCGCATCTTTTGAAGTTTTAAAAGTAACCTATAATCCCAGCAGAGAAGAGCTTTCAAAGCTTTTCCTAAATTATAACCAAGAAAAATTTAAGGATTTAGTGATTAATTCTACATATTCTTATAAAACTCATTATAAAAAGATAGGAAGCAAGATTGAGTGGCGTTATCTTCTGGGTCAATTTGAAACAGGTAAATTTGATTTGGCGATAACCTTTGATGTTCCTGTAAAGTCTCTTACCTGCGAAAGAGAAAACATTAAAACGCTGATAAAGATCCCCTCATTTGATTGCAAAGTTACCAAATTAGGAGAAAAAAAATTTAATGTGAAAGGTTTTTCAACAGGCCTTGAAAAACTAGTAGTAGATTTATGAAAAAAATTTTTGTTTTCGCTATACTAGTACTTTTCTTACTAATGTTTGCTAGAGTAGTAGATGCCATATTTTTAAACGAATGGAAAGGCTGTGGCTCTTGTCAATGTGTAAACCCATTTGGCGTACCGTTTTGTTCTGTGACAGTAGGTACAACCGGATGTTATGCACATTGTCAGTGTGGACTTGCGGAATGGACATGTCATCAGGATTGTAATCTGTGCGAGGGACCTGAGTGTAGTTTTCCGTGCGAAGTAGGAAGTCTAGTTGCATGCAATACTGGTCTATGCGAATTTAATTGTGGTGCTTCTTTTGAGTGCGATGGAGTAAACAATGCTCCCGGAGTTGTCGTAGTGGGAGGATTCTGTGATAACTGCATTTTTACTGCTTGTACTTGGGGCGTCTGGACAGATGATGTATGTGGAGGAGCTCCTTGTCTGGCTAGCCAAATGCGGCAAACTCGTACCACTAGTCCGGTGGGATGCACTACTAGTACCCAATGCGTAAATGATGTTTGTACACCCTGGGTAAATGATGCCTGCGGCGCAGCAGGTTGTGCTACTGATGAAATGCACCAAACTCGTGATTGTCCTCCTAATCATTGCGATATCGAAACTCAATGCAGTCCAGCCTGTGGAGCCTGGATAAAGGGTAACTGTGGAGTAGCGGTAGGTTGTAATCCTGGAGAAAGAGAACAGCAGCGAACTTGTCCTCCTGGATGCAGTCCTGACACACAATGTTTTGTGGATCCTACTTGTGGACAGGAAAATAATTATCCTAATGGTTGTACTAATGGCATCGATGACGAAGGAGACGGATGCACAGATGGTCAGGATTCAGATTGTGGAGGGAGAGAAACGGATTGTATTGATAGTAGAGACAATGATTGTGATGGTTTTACTGATGGGAATGACCCTGATTGTCCAGCCGGCATTATTACTTTTGAGAATCCGCTTGAAGCTGGTACTATTCCAGAAATTATAGCAGCCATTGGAGATTTTATATTCTTTATTGGATTGGGTCTTGTAATTCTGATGATTATTATCGCGGGAATAATGTTTATGACAGCTGGGGGAGATCCATACAAAATTAGTAAAGCGAAGAATCTCTTATTCTGGGTAGCTATAGGTGCAGCAATAACATTGTTCTCGAAAGGAGTTTCTGCTATTATTAGGTATCTCTTAGGGGGCTAACTCTTAAATTCTATAGTGCTTTGCCCCCATAGCTCAATTGGTAGAGCAGATCCCTCTTAAGGATAAGGTTGTAGGTTCGATTCCTGCTGGGGGCACATTTTAGTAAAAGTCAACGATTTATGGGCCGCCTCGCTTCGCTCGGCGGCCAAATTGAACGGGAATTTCCAGCCAAAACTTAATTTTTGATTTTGTTGTCGGCGAAACCGACAGTAAAAGAAAATT
>PFRL01000038.1 GCA_002788555.1 Parcubacteria group bacterium CG_4_9_14_0_2_um_filter_35_11
GATGGCGGCCGTAGCACCAACAACAAAAAGAACTGCTACACCATTTTTGATATCTGAATCCTTTACAATCTTAGCGACTTTATCTGTAATATCAATTACGTCATTAAAGCCTTTTGTAGAAAGATTAATCTCTGGCATACAATAAAATCTCTTGTTTCATGTTGTCAGTTGCTAGTTGTTAGTTGTTTTATACTATCTATTGCTGCTAATTCGAGGGGAAGCTGTGGTAAATCTGACCATTTAATCTGATTCTGGGCTTCAAGAAATGTTCTTATAATTTCTTTTAAGTTCTCTTCAGAAAATTCCTTTTCCTGGGTCTTAAGGTTTTCTTCCTCCTCTTTCGTAAAAACAATTTCTTTTTTAAAAATCTGAGGGTTAATTTTTATCAAAAGCAAATCCCGAAGGTAGGCAGATAACTTTTTAGAAAAGTTTTCGATATCAATACCTCTATTAAAAATTTGTGACAGGTATTCCAGCGCCCCTTTTTTATCTCTTTTGATTAGAAATTCAACGAATTTTGA
Source organism: Parcubacteria group bacterium CG_4_9_14_0_2_um_filter_35_11 (assembly GCA_002788555.1). Classification (GTDB taxonomy): domain Bacteria; phylum Patescibacteriota; class Minisyncoccia; order Minisyncoccales. Next base: position 522 of record PFRL01000038.1, read on the forward strand.
AACTAACTCAAGCCCAACAATTCCTAATATTTCTTCAATATCTTCTTTTTTTATAATTTCTCCTTTTTTCTCAGAAGTGGTAATTATCACTTCATCCAAAAGACTTTCGGCGTCTCGAATAGAGCCTCCGGCAGTTCTGGCAATCAATCCCAATCCCTCTTTTTCTACTATAACTTTTTCTTTATTGGAAATAACTTCTAATCGCTTTATAATCTGACCAAGATTTAGTTTTTTGAATTCAAAACGCTGGCAACGCGAAGAGACGGTGGGCAAAATTTTTGAAAATTCCGTAGTGCAAAGGATAAATATGGCATGTGCCGGAGGTTCTTCTAAGGTTTTTAGAAGGGCGTTGGAAGCTTCTTTGGTTAATTGATGGGCTTCGTCAATAACATATACTTTATATTTTGATTTTGTCGGCACTATTCCTACTCCCTCCCTTAAATTTCGCATTTCATCAATTCCTCGATTTGAAGCAGCGTCTATTTCAATTAAATCAATTGCTCGGCCCTCATTAATTTCGATGCAGGAGTTACATTTATTACACGGCTCATATTCTTGTCTTTTGTCGCTTGTTTTCTGTTGTCTTCCAATACAATTGACCGCCTTTGCTAAAAGTCTAGCAAGAGTAGTTTTTCCTGTTCCTCTTGGACCATAAAATAAATAAGCATGAGAGACCATTTCCATAGAAATGGCGTTAGTCAGAGTTTTTACTATATTCTCCTGACCTACAATTTCCGAAAAGGTCTTCGGTCGATATTTACGATATAAAACTGACATATTACAAAAGAGGAATATTAATAAACTATATTTGGAAAATTTAATAAACTCTTACTAACAGCTAAAGAGAAGATATCGACCTCGGAAAGGGGTCGGGAAAACTGGAGTTTTCCCGTGTAGCGTGGTCTCCAAAATTGCTTCGCAATTTTGGAGTAATACCAGGGGTTTTAAGGAGCGAAGCGACGGTCGATATTTACGGTATAAAACTGACATATTTAGAATAAATTACCACAATTTTCTGAAAAATTAAAGGAAGTCAGGCGACAGAAAATTTTATTTCTTTTAAAAACAAAAAGGTTGTATAATTGGATATATGCTCAAACTTTTTAACACCCTTTCGCGAAAAAAAGAAATTTTTCAACCAATTAAAAATAAGAAAGTTGGTCTTTATACTTGCGGACCAACTGTCTATGACGTTCCCCACATTGGGAATTTACGGTGTTATATCTTTGAAGATATCTTGAAACGAACTCTAATTTATAATGGGTACAAAGTAAGGCATGTAATGAACATCACCGATGTGGGTCACTTAACTTCCGATGCCGATACCGGCGAGGATAAAATTGAAAAAAGTGCTAAAAAGCAGAAAAAGAGTCCTTATGAGATTGCTAAATTTTATACCAAGATTTTTAAATCAAATTTAAAAGATTTAAATGTCCTTGAACCTGACCTCTGGTGTAAGGCCACCGAGCATATTAAAGAACAAATTGAGCTCACAAAAAAATTGGAAAGGAGGGGCTTTACTTATAGAACAAAAGATGGAATTTATTTTGATACTTCCCTCTTGCCCGACTATGGGAAGTTAGCAAGATTAGATATTAAAGGCTTGAAAGCTGGTGCAAGAATAAAAATAGTAAAAGGAAAAAAGAACCTTACTGATTTTGCTCTTTGGAAATTTCCTCCGAAAGACAAAAAGAGATTAATGGAGTGGGAATCCCCTTGGGGCATAGGTTTTCCTGGTTGGCACCTTGAATGCGCGGCAATGAGTATTAAATATCTTGGCGTCCCCTTTGATATTCACTGTGGAGGAGTTGACCACATTCCAATTCATCATACTAACGAGATTGCTGAGGCAGAAGGAGCTTATGGAAAAAATTTTGTTAATTACTGGCTCCATTGTGGATTTCTAAAAATTGAAGGAGAAAAAATGGCAAAATCTCTCGGAAATTTCACTACCTTAGAAGATTTTAGAAAGAGAAATTTTTCCCCTTTAGCATTTCGTTATCTTTGCCTTCAAGCCCATTATCGTTCATCTTTAAACTTCACCTGGAAGGGCTTAAAATCTGCCCAGAATGCCCTAACAAAAATTTATGAAACTATAAGCGGTTATAAAAAAGAAAGTAAAGAAAGTCCTCAAACGTGGGGAAGAAGATTTAAAGAAGCTATCAATGATGATTTAAACACGCCTCTCTTAGTCTCTTTAGTATGGGAGATGATAAGAAGTTCTCTAAAAGAATCAGTAAAACTTAACCTGCTTTTTGAAATAGATAAGATTTTGGGCCTGAATTTAAAAGACCAATGGCAGACAACAAGTATAGTCCCAAGAGAAGTTTTGGCTTTGGTAGCAAAAAGAGAGAACTATCGTCAAAAGAAAGAGTGGGATAAAGCTGATGAGGTTAGAAAAAAGATTAAAAAAATGGGTTGGTGGTTAGAAGATACCCAAGAAGGACCAAAGATTAAAAAAATGATAAAATGACAGGTTTGAATTATTTAAAAATTTTTATTATTATATTCGTATATTCGCCCCAGTAGCAGAGAGAAGCCCAGCACCAGAGCGAAGCTCGGTGCTGGACCAGTCCCGCACCGAAACAAAGTTTCTGGTGCGGGGCTCGCTACGGGGCAGCCCCGAAGTTCCGCCTGAGGCGGATACTTCTGGGGCGTAATTAATTCGCCCGTCCTCCGCAGTAGGAATTCGCCGCTACGGAGGGTAAATAAATTCGTAGAGTTATGGCTGAAGTAACAAAAATCCCCCCTCAGAGTATCGAAGCAGAAAAAGCTTTTCTGGGTTCTTTAATGTTGGATAAAGAAGGAATTGTAAAAGTTGTTGACTTTTTAATACCAGAGGATTTTTATAAAACTGCCCATAGTAAAATTTATCGGGTAATGGTAGACCTTTTTGAGAAACAGGAACCCACCGATCTTTTGACATTAACCCAACGCTTAGAGGAAAAAGGAGAATTAGAAAAAATTGGTGGGGCAAGCTATCTATCAGAGCTATTAGAGGCCGTCCCTACCCCCTCTCACCTTCTCTATTATGCTAAGATTGTTAGAGGTAAAAAAGTTCTTCGCGATCTTATTCAGGCCTCTGACGAAATTTCGGCTTTAGGTTATGATGAAAGCAAAGATATTGATTTAATTTTAGATGAAGCAGAAAAGAAAGTTTTTAGCATTGCTCAAAGATCTCTAACCCAAACATTTTTACCAATAGAATCTCAGCTCGATGAAGCTTTTGAGAGAATCGACAGAATCCATTCTAAAAAAGGTATTCTTCGAGGCGTTACTACCGGCTTTCCAAAGCTCGATGACATCTTGGCAGGTCTTCAAAAAGGCGACTTGGTATTCCTTGCTTCGCGGCCGTCTCTTGGGAAAACAGCTCTTGCCTTAAATATAGCTCGGGCTGTAGCTATAAAAGGAAAACAGCCAGTAGGAGTCTTTAGTTTGGAAATGGGAAAAGAGCAATTTGTGGATAGGTTAATTGCTGCCGAAGCTGGTGTTTCTCTCTGGAAATTAAGGACTGGAAAACTTTCTGAAGACGAAGACTTTGCCAAGCTTCAAAAAGCTCTTTCTACTCTTTCTGAGGCATCGATTTATATAGACGATGCTGCCTCTTCAACAGTTCTCCAAATGAGAGCAATGGCTCGAAGATTACAAGCTGAAAAGGGATTAGGACTTATAATCATCGATTACCTACAATTAATTCAGCCAAGAAATCCTAACGAGAATGTAGTTCAGCAAGTCACAGAAATCTCAAGATCTTTAAAATCATTAGCAAAAGAATTAAATGTACCGGTATTAGCTTTGTCTCAATTGTCAAGAGCGGTCGAGCATCGTCCTGACCAAAGACCACGACTTTCTGACTTAAGGGAATCAGGAAGTTTAGAGCAAGATGCCGATGTCGTAATGTTTATTTATCGAGAAGATAAAGTAAGATCAACTAGCTCTCGCCAAAATATTGCTGATATTATTATTGCCAAACATCGCAATGGTCCAATGGGAAGAGTGGAGCTTTATTTTGACCAAGAAGCAGTAAGTTTCAGAGAATTAGAAAAAGAGTATGGCGAGGAAATTACTGGAGAGGAAGTCATCTAATTCATATAAACATTTTAGCATATAAGCATAGTAACATTTTAAAAAAGACAATTTTTCTTTTGTTTTGATGCTAATATGTTTAAATGTTAAAATGTTTACTTCATGGTCCCTAAACAAATTAAAAAAGTTATAAAAATTTTCTCTGATTTTCCAACAGTTGGTGAGCGAACCGCTACCCGCTTTGCTTTATATTTACTTGGATTGGATGAAAAAAGTGTCAAAGAGATTTGCGATTCTTTAGTCTCTCTTAAAAAAGAAATTAAATTGTGTTCTTTCTGTTTTAATCCTTTTACTCCTTTAAAGGATGAAAATATTTGTCTAATTTGCCGTGACAAAAAGAGAGAGCAAACTCTTTGCGTGGTGGAAAGAGAAACTGACCTTTGGCGAATGGAGGAAACAAAAAAATATCAAGGATTATATTTTATTTTGGGCGGCGAGATTGATTTTTTAAAGGAAAATCCTTTGGGAAAATTAAGAGTAGAAGAACTTAAAAAGAGGGTAGAAGGTTTAAAACCAAAAGAAATAATTTTAGCCTTAAATCCTACGAGGGATGGTATTTTAACGATGGATTTTATCGCCAAAATCTTAAAACCATACGAAATAAAAATCACTCGCTTGGGCCGGGGGCTACCGACTGGTGGAGAGATTGAATATGCGGACGAGGAAACCATAGAAAAGGCACTTGAGGGAAGAAGATAGAGAAAAGTTGGTAAGTGCTTAAGCTAACTAAGTAGTAAGCAACCTTTTTAAAAACAGCCTAGGATGGGCTGTTTTTTAGAGGTCAGAGGAGCTCCCACAGCAGGGATCACTCCTCTTTATTTTACTGAAGAAGAATGAAGGAGAGAGAATTTTCTCCCGCTGCGAGAGCACCTCTGACCTCTCTTTAATATTATAAACATAAAAAGAAAAAGGGGGAAGAGAGTTATCTTTTCTTGTCACGGATTTTTTTAAGAAACTGCTTTCCTACCCAGAGCGCTTCTCTTAGTTGTTCTTCTGAAGGTTCTGCTACCCATTCATTGCGATCAGTACATCGTGGGAATTTTATAGAAGCATTTTTTAGCATTTTTAATGTGAGCTTTCCTCCTCTGCTAAGAACTTCTTCGACAGCCAAAATGGTTTTATGTTCTGCGCCGTGCCACTGGCCAGGGGTGTCTAAATCTACTTTTAGAAACTCCTCTGGACTCATATTTCCCTTAAGTCCCCTCGTTGATACTTTTACGCCTACGGCTCGACACTCAATGAGAAATCCTGTACTATAAGCTTCTCCTCTTAATCTTAATTTTTCTTTCATCTTTTTTACCTCAGGGCGGTAAACTAACTACTAATATAGTAATTTTAATAGGTAATTTACCGCCCTTAGTATATCTCTTCCCATAATTTTCAAAGAACTTTTCTCTTTCTAGCTCACAACTTTTATTATGAGCTCGAAAGAGAAAAAGAGGGGGTGAGTGTATTCAGTTCTAAGGCACGTCCTCATAAGTCTGTTCTTCAATTCGTCTTTGCACTCTATATATTAGATCGCCGATCCACAGAGCTGCGAAAGTAATCACCAGAAAAATACCGGCTAATAGAATTTTGGTACTTTGGTAATAAAGTCCGAGCGGTAAGAAAACGACGAGAATCAATATTAGTATTGCTATTACTTTTTTGTCTCGCTTTTTCTCATCTTTCTGCCTTAGTTCAAATCTTAGGCCTATTTTTCTACTCATTTTTTATTCCTCTCTGGCAGATAGGAAACCATTTTTTGACTTTCTCTCTGCCAGAGATGAATCTATTCCCTCTTTATATAACTTTTTAAAGAACTATTTTCTCCCCTGAACCCTGTGGTTCAGGGCTTTTTCCAGCTCACAAGTCTGTTGCGGGCTAGAAAAAAGAGGGAGAAGGGAGATTAAAGAAGTTTAGGGAATCCTAGTTATTAAGAATACTTCACTAGTC
>PFRL01000042.1 GCA_002788555.1 Parcubacteria group bacterium CG_4_9_14_0_2_um_filter_35_11
CATTTAATTGATGTTGTCTACCCTAATGAAGAATTCAATGTGGCAATCTATAAAAAATTAGCTATTAAAAAAATAAAAGATATTCAAAAAAGAGGAAAACTGCCATTTTTAGTCGGAGGGACCGGGCTTTATATCCAAGCCGTAGTTGATAATGTTAATTTTCCAAAAGTCCCATCTCAAAAAGAGTTAAGAAAAGAATTAGAGGAAAAATCAGCTCCAGAGCTTTTTAAAATCTATGAAAAATTAGATTCAAAAGGGACAAAATTTATTGAAAAAGAAAACAAAAGAAGGCTGATTCGGGCTATTGAGGTCTGTAAAGCAACAGGAGGGTCTTTTTGGGAAAAAAGAAAAAAAGAGAGGCCTCTCTTTGAAGTCTTACAAATTGGAATAAAGTCAAAGAAGGAAGAATTAAAAAAAAGAATAGAAAAAAGAGTAAAGAGAATGTTTCTATTGGGCTTAGAAAGAGAAGTAGAAAACTTGACTCAAAAATATGGCTGGAAAATCCCGTCGATGCAAACTATCGGTTATCAAGAATGGTTCTCTACAAAAAATGAAAAGGAGGAAATAAAACAAGAAATTATAAGGCATACTATCCAATTTGCTAAACGACAAATAACCTGGTTCAAACGAGACAAAAGAATCAAATGGATACCGTTTAGCACCCATTATTCTTACCAATGGGCTAAGAAATTAATAAATAAATTTTTAGAAAAATAAAAGAGTCCTTAATTGTTAGCGGCAAATTAAGAACTCATTTTATGTTTTCTTAGGAAAAAATTTCCTCAAGTTGAGCTTCAGAAATTTCCAGATAGTCAGCAAAAGCTCTACGAGCTTTTTTATTCTCTGATTGGATTTTTGTTTTAATCCCTGCGTATTCAAGAAGAATCTCGAAATTCTCTCTACTTATTGATTCTCTCAGAATTTTTATTGATTTCATTAATCCCTGGATATATCCCCTTCGTAATGTTGGATCAACCTCATCTATATTTTTTATCTTCTTGGTCTGGCCATTCTTCTCAAAAGAAATTTCTAATTCATTTTTTTCAAATGAATATACTACAAATAGAACGGGCGCGTTAGAATCTCTTTTGGGATTCATGCTTAATGCCTTTCCAATCTTATCTTGAACTTTATTTTTAGCCTCTTCTGCATTCTGCGCATTGGGAACATAAACTAATGGAAATTTTCCCTCATAACAAGCTAAAGCGAAATATCCTGAATTTAACATAAATTTTTTAAGACAATCCCATCCAGATTTTAAAAGAACTGACAAAGGATCCGCTACTCCTACTACCATTCTTTTTGCAATCTGGATTAAGATTTATAAAGGTTTATAATACGACCTTTGACTTAATCCTTAGAAACGAATAGAAATAACGAATCTATGATTTTGTCTATTTATAAGATAGCACCTTTTTAAAAAATTGTCAAGAGGTTAAAAGTTTCTTTTTCAAAACGCTTTTTACTACTTGAGGATCAGCCTTCCCTTTGGAGATTGCCATAACTTGGCCAATTAAAAATTGAAAAGCATTTTCTTTCCCCTTTTTAAAATCCTCTATCGCTCTTTGATTTTTTGAAATTACTTCTTTGATAATTTTTTCAATCTCTATCCTATCGGTAATTTGAATCAACTGTTTTTCTTTAATAATATGGGAAGTATCAACTCCTGTAGAAAACATTTCCTGTAAAATAGTTTTAGCAATCTTACTTGAAATTTTTCCTTCCTCAATGAGACTAATAAACTCGGCAAAGTTTTCTGGATCAATTTTGCATCTTTTCTCAGAAAATTGCTCCCCTTTAAATAATCCTAAAAGGTCTGTTATTAAATAGTTAGTTGCCAGTTTAATCAGTTTAAAAAGTTTTTCTTTTTTAAGCCTTGCTTCAAACTCGCTTACAATTTTCTCAAAATACTCGCCTAAATCTTTGTTTTGAACAAAAATTTCAATAGATTTTTCATCTAAATTATATTCTCTTTTAAATCTTTCTCTTTTTTGGGCGGGCAATTCAGGGATTTCTGCTTTAATCTCTTCAATAATTTTTTTTGAATGATGAAGTGGCGGTAAATCCGGCTCAGGAAAATATCTATAATCATGGGCTTCTTCTTTTTCTCTTTGACTGACAGTTATCCCTCTGGCATCATCCCATCCTCGTGTCTCCTGAATAATTTTTTCTCCTTTATCTAATAATTTATTTTGTCTTTGAGCTTCGTAATTAGTCGCTCTTTCTACCGCCTTAAACGAATTTAAATTTTTAATTTCTACTTTTGTACCCAATTTCCCCTTTTCTTTAGTAAGGGAAACATTCACTTCCACCCTCATTTGTCCTTTTTCCATATCAGCGTCAGAAACTTCCAAATATCTTAAAATCAATTGTAATTCTTCAGCAAATTTCCTGGCCTCTCTGGCTGAAGTTATATCAGGCTCAGTAACTAATTCCATTAAAGGAATACCTGCCCGGTTGAAGTCAACCAAGGAATAGTCTGCGCCTTCGGGGTGAACTAATCTGCCAGTATCCTCTTCTAAATGGATTTCTCTTATTCTAATTTTTCTTCCGTCTATTTCCAAAAATCCTTTTTTACAGAAAGGTTGATACAGTTGAGATATTTGATAACCTTTTGGTAAATCAGGATAAAAATAGTTCTTTCTATCAAATTTAGAATATTCAGGAATTTGACAATTTAGAGCCAGACCTGTTTTTATTGTTTTTCTTACTGCTTCTTTATTTATCACTGGAAGACTTCCCGGTTGCGCAGTACATATCGGGCAGATTAACATGTTAGGGTGTCGTTCGTTAGGATCATTAGCGCAACTACAAAACATTTTACTTTTAGTCTTAAGTTCCACATGCGCCTCGAGGCCCAGAATTGGTTGATATTTCATAAAAATATTAATATAACGAAATCAGACTTCGTTATAATTCTATCACACAATTTCTACGATCGTAAAAAATGTATTACATCATCTTTTTTTAGATTTCTTTAGAATTTCCACTCCTGAGCTGGTGCCGATGATGTCGGCGCCGGCTTTTATTGCTTCTTCGGCATCAGAAATTGTTCTGATTCCGCCGGCGGCTTTAATGAGAAGTCCGGGAGCCCCTTCTCTCATCAATTTTAGATGGTAAAATTTTTCTTTCAATTCCCGATGTTCCAAAGGGTCTTTCTCGGTAGCCGTTTTTACACAAATTGCACCGGCTTCTTTTACAATTTGGGATGCTTTTTTGATTTCTTCATCAGTTAAATAACCCGAACCGATAATTACTTTTGTTGGTAAAATCTGACAAATTTCCTTTAAATCTTTTAAAATTCTTTCCCATCTTTCATGTTTTACATCAGGAATTGAAATTACCACATCTAACTCATTTACTCCATCTCTTTTTGCTTTGTAAGAGGATTCAATCCTTTTTTTATGAGGACTATCCCCTATCGGCGGGTCAATCAGACAAACAATTTTTATGTTTGTACCTTTTAGTTCTTTCTTTACCAATTTCACCCATTCCGGATTTACACAAACGCTTCTAAAACCATAAATTTTGGCTTCCTGGCAAGTTTTTTTAATCTCCTTTTCCGTAGCATCCTTTCTAATGTTAGTGTGGTCAATTATTTTAGCAATGTCTTTTATTTTTTTCATAATTTTGGTTTAACTATCTTTTTAATATCTTTCAAAACTTTTTCAATTGACCTTTCGCCATTGATTACTGCCCACTTTGAGAAAATTCTGCCTTTAATTAGTTTTTCGTAAGAGTCCCCAACTTTTTTCAAAAATTTTTTATCTGCTTCGTTTCTATCAAGGTCTTTTTTTTCTTTATATTTTCTGCTCATTGAAACTTCTGGCGAAACTCTTAAATAGATTATCAAATCTGGCCTTGGAAGTTTGAATGTTCGAGCTAATTCTAATGCTTTTTTTATTGGGAAACCTCGCAGACCCTGATAAGCAAGAGTTGAACTAAAAAATCTATCACAAATCACAATTTTACCCTTCTTCCTCCATTGATTTATTTTCTCTCTGTTTTTAATAAAATCAGCAAAGTAAAGGAGAAACTGAACATCGACCGAAAATTCATATTGTTTATGGAGATATTGATGAATTAATCTTCCTATCGGTCCTTCATAGTCCGGATAATATAATCTTTCAACAGATCTTTTTTGTTTTCTTAAATAATTACACAATAGCTTTCCTTGGGTTTCAACCCCGGCTCCATCTATTCCCTCAAAAACAATAAATTTTCCAAAAGTTTCTTTCATAAAATTAATTCTCTGTCTTGAGTATATTTTAAATTATTCTTTATGGCAATCTCTGCTTTTTGAAGCTCAGCGCCCAGGTCGAAGGCATGGGAGATTTCAGAAACGACTTCGGATAAAATTAATTTGTGATACATTTTAATGGCCGCTTTTTCCGTCAGACCGTCTTGAAAAAACTCCTGTAAAAACTGACCTTGGGGAGAATAGTGTTTTACTGCTATTTTGTTTTCCTCGGCAGTGATAACGAGATATCCTCGAGGGTCTAAGGGATAATTAAATTGCTGGAGACTATATTTTTCAACTATTTTTTGAGCAGTTTTCCACTCATTATCGTAAATATGAGCGCAATTTGAAAAAATCGTCAAAAACCCCACTTCTTTTGATAACTTCTGAGCTATATAATACTGAAGCCGACGGAGACCGAAGGCGTTTAAAACCCAACCAGAAAATATGGCATGACTTCTGAAATAGGCGGTTAAATTTATTTTATCTTTGAAAGTCGTCGCCTGTAAAAGACAAAGGCAGGGAGAATGAGGAGCTGTATGATCATAAGTCATATCAAATGTTATACCTAGGGCAGCTCTATCATTTTGGTCTTTCTTTAGATATGGTAAAATTACCTCCTCAATTTGGTTTATCCCTTTATATCCCCAAAGTCTCTCTCCGTAAGTGTATATTTCATCTCCTTTACCGCCCTTCATTATGTTTTTTTGATATTTTTCTATATCTTTTTTATCCACTTGAAAAAAAGGAAAAATTTTTGGTTTAAGAGGATTTTCGTCAGTAATAACGGCGACAATGTTAAAAAGCTCCCTAACTTCGTTTCCATAACGACTTTTATTGATAATTCCGAATTTTAAAATTATCTTTAATAATCTAAGCCAGGCAGGTCCGATATACTCATCTTTTATTTTAAAAACCGACTGCTCGGAGGGGAAAATCGAAATTTTCTCTTCTTTGTGGTCAGGAAAAATTTGAGCTGTGGCAAATGGTTTTCTAATTGATTGGCAAGCTTTTAAAGCTTCAGTTATTTTTTTAGGTTCTCTGATTCCGATTAAGTCCATTATTTTAACATTTTGACGAAGAATTTCTAAAGATTCCTTTGGTATTTCTTTATGAATTGAAGCAAAAGAATTATCAATAATATTATAATCTTGGTCAATTCCTTTTTTAAAAAAATCAACTAAAGCCCTGCCGCTTCCGGATAGGTCTTGGCCGCAGACAACTAAATGGTAAATTGTTGGGTGAGATAAAAAATTCCTAATAATATAATTTATCCCGTCTTTTGAATAAAGTTGCCCGGCCAAACAAAACAGGTTTTTATCTATTTTTTCGATAATCTTTTTAACCGGTGTCCAGAGAGTTACAAGAAC
>PFRL01000021.1:0-4684 GCA_002788555.1 Parcubacteria group bacterium CG_4_9_14_0_2_um_filter_35_11
ATATATCTTTTGCCGACCTTGGTCAATATTTGGATATTAATCTATGATTTTTATTTTGATTTACAGTTACACAAAATAGTAAAAATAGCTGAGATATTCCAACATTTTTTTGTGGATATTCTTTTCTCTCTTTATTTCGTTTTTTTTCTTATTTTGGGCTTAATATTTTTGATAAAAAGATACACCAAGTTAAAAAGTTATCAAGAGAGAACTCAGGCGAGATATTTTATAATTGGGGCTTTAATTCCAGGAATTATCGGAGCGATTTTCCTCCTCTTATCTATAATTAAGATTAATATATATTACGTTTCCTGGCTACTTGGACCTTTTTTTACTCTCGGCTATTTATTTGTTAGTTTAGGAGTCCTCCGTCATGGCCTCTTCATTGACTACCGGGAAATCCTGGAAACCATCTTTAAAAGGTTGGCGGAGCTGGTCATTGTCACTGACAAGGAAGGACTGATTCTTTTAACCAACGAGATTACCCTAGCCAAGTTAAACTTTAAGGAAGAAGAGATTTCCAGCCAGAACATCTCAAACTTCTTCAAAACCAAAGAAGCCTGGCCGAGCCTCAAGGAGAAACTGAAAAAACAAGGAGAGGCCTTAGAGGAAAAGCTGGTCTTTTTGACCAAGGAAAAGGAAGAGATTCCCTTTCTAACCTCAATCTCCCAAGCCAAGGAAGGAATCATTCTGGTTGGCAGGGACATCAAGGAACTCCTCTCTTACCAGGAAAAGCTCAAGGAAGAGGTAGAAAAGAGAACCAAGGAGCTCAAAGAAGCCAAGACCATCCTGGAAGTTAAGGTAAAGGCCAGAACCAAGGAACTCCAAGAACTGGCTGATTCTCTAGAGGAACAAGTGAAACAAAGGACCAAGGAACTCCAAAAAAGAGTAGAAGAGCTGGAAAGGTTTCACAGACTTACTGTTGGTAGAGAACGTAGAATGATTGAGCTTAAAAAAGAGATTGAGGATTTAAAGAAACATTTAATGATGAGAAAAGAAAAAATTTAGTATACTCTCTAATTTAATTTTTATTTTGACATTTACTGATAATTTTGCTAAAATATCTCCGGTCGTTTTTGGGGCCAGACGACCAATGATCCAATGAATCGGCATGCCGCAAAAGGAGAAGAAAAAATGCCTAAAGTACCAACTTTAACCAAAGAAGAAGCCAAAGAACTTGCACACCTATTTGATCCAAGCACCAGAAGAACAATTGAAGAAGAGCTTAAGAAAATGCAATAAAGACACAACCATAAGCATCATTACCCCTCCTTTTTTTCTGTACCTTAACATATTTTCAAAATAAACAAGACAAGGACGTTATCCTTGTCTTTGCTGTTTATAGATAATATATTATTTAATATGCCTTGGTATTTCTATTCTATTATCGCGATGTTGTCCTTTTCCGCAATGGTACTTTTAATTAAAAGAATAAGGGACCTTGGTTTTTCTTCAAGAAAAATTAACCTTTTCTTGTTCGGATTTTCATTTTTAGATTTTATTTTGATAAATATTCCCTCCCTTGATAAAACTATAGCCTCTCCCAATTTTTGGTATTCTCTAGAACTAATTTTTCTTACAAGCATAGTCGCTATTTTTGCCAATTTGGCAAATATTAAGTCAATAGGAATTGCTCCAAATCCTGGCTACTCTCAAGCCATTAAAGATACTAATATTTTACCAGTAACAATATTGTCCGTTTTAATTTTTGGCTCTGAATTCAGTCTCCTTAAAATCTTCGGAGCAGTTCTCATTTTAGGAGGAATTTTTCTTTTGATTAAAAAAGAGTTTTCCGTAAATTTAAAACAAAGAAGGAGAAACTTCCCTTGGTACATTTATTCTTTAGGGGCGGCATTATTTTTTACAGCCGGCGCCCTTCTTTTAAAAAAGATTACCCTTTTAGGTCTTTCTTCAAAAGAAATTAATCTCTTCCTCTTTGGTTTAAGTTGGATTGGTTTTTTAATATTAAATATTCAAATGTTAAGGGGCATCACTCGGGATAAAAAATTTTCTCAATTTTTAAAACTGGCTTTCCTAGCTTCTTGTTTTTCTTTTAGTGGCAACCTCTTTGGCCTCCAAGCGATAACACTTGCCCCTAATCCTGGGTATTATGAGGCAATTAAAAGTGCCAGCGTTTTAATTGTCACTTTCCTCTCAACTAAATTTTTTTCTTCCGATGCTACTCCTTCAAGAATTTTTGGAACCATAGTTATTATCTTAGGAGTAACCCTTCTTGTCTTATAAAAATTGACATAGATTTTTGATTTGATATAATAAAACCGACTAATTTAGTCGGTTTTAAAATTTATACTGAGCTTGTCAAAGTATGAAAATTTCTACCAAATCTCAGTACGGATTAAGGGCGATGGTATACTTGTCCATTGCTAAAAAAATCTCTCCTTCGAAAAGTATCGCCAGGGAGGAAAACATTCCCTCTGATTACTTAGAAAAAATAATGGCAAAATTAGAAAAAGCTGGCTATATTGGAGCCAAAAAAGGAAGTCAGGGAGGTTATTTTTTAGTGAGAAAACCAAAAGAGATTAAAGTTGGAGATATAGTAAGAACATTAGAAGGAGAGATTTCACTAGTAAAGTGCCTTCGGAAAAATGAATATTTTTGTTCTCGCCAACCAATTTGTAAGGTAAGAAAAGTTTGGGAAAAATTAAAAAATTCTTTAAATTTTACTTTAAATTCTATTACTTTGGATGATGTTTCAAAAAGATATGGAAAAGAATAAAATAAAAAAAGAGATGACTTTTATAGAAGCTTTGGAAAAATATCCCTACCTTTCCAAAATTTTTGGCAAATACAATTTTCATTGTATTTTTTGTCCGATGGCAGGGCAAGAGACAATCGAAGAAGGCGCTAAAGTCCACGGTATATCAGTTGAAAAATTAGTCAAAGAACTTAATCGAGAGGTTGAAAAATATGGAAAAAAGAATTTATCTTGATTATGCCGCAACCACACCGGTAGACCCTAAGGTTAAAAAGGCAATGCTACCTTATCTTTCGCAAAAATTTGGCAATACAATGTCTCTCCATAGTTTTGGTCAGGAAGCGAGAGAGACCTTAGAGGAAAGTAGAAAAACTGTTGCTGATTTAATAAAAGCCAAGGCAAAAGAAATTATCTTTACTTCAAGTGCTACCGAAAGTAATAATCTTGCCTTAAAAGGGATAGCTCTCGCTAATCGAGAGAAGAGTCGTCACATTATTATCTCTCCAATTGAACACCCTTGCATAATGGAAAGTGCGAAATTTTTAGAAACTCAGGGCTTTGAAATTACGAGATTAAAAGTCGATAAATATGGTTTGGTTGACCCAGGTGATGTTAAAAAGGCAATCAACCCCATTAGAAAATCTTCGATTTCTAACGGGGCAAGAAAAAATACAATTTTGGTTTCGATAATGCACGCCAACAATGAAATCGGGACAATAGAGCCGATTGAAGAAATTGGAAAAATAATAAAAGAATCTAATATCCAACATCCAGAATCAAGAATCTACTTTCATACTGATGCCGCTCAGAGTTTTGGCAAAATCCCCATCGATGTTAACAAAATGAACATCGACTTGCTGTCGGCTTCTTCACATAAATTGTACGGGCCCAAGGGGGCGGCCTGCTTATTTATCCGAGAAGGGGTTAAAATTACTCCAATTTTGCATGGCGGAGGTCATGAAGGAGGATTAAGGTCTTCAACGGTCAACGTCCCCGCAATTGTCGGATTTGCCGAGGCAGCTCGGATTTGTGAAAGAGAAATGAGAAGAGAAGCAGAAAAGTTGACAAAGTTAAGAGATAAATTGATTAAAGGAGTTTTAGAGAAAATTGATGGTTCTCATCTAAATGGTCATCCAAAAAAGAGATTGCCAAACAATGCCAATTTTTGGTTTGAATTTGTCGAGGGTGAATCTATGGTCATTCAACTTGATCTTTTAGGAGTAGCTAGTTCAACAGGCTCAGCTTGTTCATCTGCAAAACTAGAGCCAAGCCATGTACTTTTGGCAATAGGGTTAAAACCTCAAGAAGCTCATGGTTCTTTAAGATTAACTTTGGGCCGATGGACAAAAGAAAGTGAAATTAGGTATTTGCTAAAAGTTTTACCCGAGGTAATAAAAAAATTAAGAAAAATTTCACCATTTAAAAAACATGAATAAAATTGGACTTTATACAAAAAAAGTCATTGAACACTTCAAAAACCCTCATAATATGGGCAGAATGAAAAATCCTGATGGAATAGGAAAAGTCGGAAATATCATATGTGGTGATGTAATGTGGCTTTATATTAAAGTTGGGAAAGATAAAAAGGGAAGAGAAATAATCAAAAACATAAAATTTGAGACTTTTGGATGCGTGGCCGCTTTAGCCACAAGTTCAGTCATCACCGATTTAGCCAAGGGGAAAACTATTGAGGAAGCCTTAAAAATTAATCGAAATGACGTTGTTAAATCTTTAGGTGGTTTACCTCCTATTAAATTACATTGTTCGGTTTTAGCAGCCGATGCTTTGACTGAGGCAATTTATGATTATCTATCTAAAAATAAAAGAGAAATACCAAAAGAACTTCGAGAGACACGCCAAAGAATTGAGAAAGAAAAAAAAGAGATAGAAGAAAGATATAAAGAATGGATAAAAATTGAGGAGGAAATGCATAAAAAATAACCCCAGCACCTTTTTGAAAATATGGAA
>PFRL01000021.1:4756-5574 GCA_002788555.1 Parcubacteria group bacterium CG_4_9_14_0_2_um_filter_35_11
ATCTTATTGCCAACAAGAATTCTAAAAGGGGATCATTAATAGTGGATTTCTTGAAGATATAGGATGATAAATGTTAAAATGTTTCAAGTAAAGGTCGCTTCTTAAAAATAAAAAATTTTCAATAATGGCAGACGGTATTGGAGAAAAATTAAAAAATACTATTGTTGGTGCTCTCCGGGGAACTCGTGAAATAACTGCAGAGACGGTAAATCTTTTAACTAGTACAGTCAAATCTGCTTTTGAAGGCGTGAGCGATATCGTTGAAAGCAGTTTTAAAATTTCTTTGGAAGCTATAAAAGGAGCACTGGAAGGAGTCAGCGAAGTAGGAATTACTGCTCTCGAGGCGGTAAATAGGCTAGTAAGTAGTACTTTAAAGGGAGTCTTTCAGGCTGGAGGCGATATTGTCGAGGCGACAAGGGGGATAGTTCAGGGAGTAATCAAAAAAACCGCGGAAACCGGAGGCGATGTGGCTCAAGTGGCAGTGAATGCCATTCGGAGCGCTATTCGAACAACCGAAGAGGTAGGAGGAGATGTAAATAGAGTAACGCGGGAAGCAATAGTAGAAGCAATTAAGACTGCTGACGAAGTTAGTGGAACAGTGGGAAGAAATGTTCGCGACGCCCTGAGTAGCACCATTAAAGGAGCTAAGGAAATAGTTGATTCTCTTAAAGAGAAAAAAGAAGAGAAATAGAGAAAGAAAGAACAAGTTTTAAAGATAAATTACACTTTTTCAATTGAATTTATTCAACTGATTTTTTTATTTTATTTGTCGAAAAATCGGCATTTTTTATTCTCGAGCATTAGCGAGAGAACAAAGT
>PFRL01000004.1 GCA_002788555.1 Parcubacteria group bacterium CG_4_9_14_0_2_um_filter_35_11
CTTTTTATCTTTAATTTTTATTCTTTTAAATTAAAAACAGGAACCTACCCTTTTTTTCGTTATTTTCTGATATATATATTTTTGAGTATCTTCTCCGGTATCTTATTTTTTTATCTCCAGCCAAAATTGGCTATTGCTCCTAAAACAATTTTGATTTTGGAGGTAGTAATTTTTTGTATTCTATTTTTAGGTTGGCGATTTGTGTTTGATTGGCTGTTTAGAAAAAATATTAAAAAGGAAAAAATAATCTTTCTTGGTTTTTCTCCCGAAGTGAAAGAACTTAGAGAATATTTAGAGAAGTTCTCCTCTCGTTATAAAGTTTTGGGGATATACCCAGAGAATAGCGATAATCTTAAAATAAAAGAGATTATAAAAAAAGAAAAAATTAAAAGAATAATTGTTTCAGAATCACCATCTTTTAAAGAAATTGCTCTAGATGCTTTAAATCTTAGAGATATTTTATTCAGTTTTCCTAGTCTGAAAATAGAAAATTTTATTAAGTTTTACGAAGTAAATACCCAAAGAGTTCCTCTCTCTCTTCTCTCTAATTCGAACTACTTAGAAGAATTTTATAAAGAAGAGGAAAGAACTTATACAATCCTCAAAAGAATTTTTGATATTTTCTTTTCCTCTTTAGGCGTTTTAGTTTTAGCTATCTTTTATCCTTTTATAGCATTAGCTATCAAATTAGATTCATCAGGCCCGGTATTTTTCATTCAAAAGAGGTTAGGAAAGAAAAGAAAACCATTTGATTTTTATAAATTTCGGACGATGGTGAATTCAAGCGAAGAGAATGAGAAGTGGCGAGTAGAAGAAAAAAAGTATGTAACGCGAGTAGGGAAATTTTTACGAAAAACACACTTAGATGAACTTCCCCAATTTTTAAACATTTTAAAAGGTGATTTAAGTTTTATTGGGCCACGACCAGAATGGGAAAAATTAGCAAAAACTTTTGAAAAAGAAATTCCATTTTATTTTTTACGATATCAGGTGAAACCAGGGTTTACTGGTTGGGCCCAAATTAACTTACCGCCCTCCCTTTCTGTAGAAGAAGCTAAAGAAAAGTTTAAATATGACCTTTACTATATAAAACATCGTTCATTTTTATTCGATATGATTATCTTCTTAAAAAGTTTAAGGAAGGTATTTGGATAATTTTATCTAAAGTAAAGTTTGAAACAAAACTTGACATAATAACTTCCAAATACTATATTGTTTAGTGATTATGATTGCTATTCCCGAAGGGGAGCAAAAGGTCGAAAATTATAGAAATTAGAGATTAGCATTTAGAAAATAGAAAAATGTATGGCCGAGAAATACACAGATCGAGAGTTTCTCCTATATATAGTAAAGTCTCTTGTGGGTTACCCCGAGGAAGTAAAAGTTGATAGAAAAGTGGATGAGATGGGAGTATTACTTTCTTTAAAAGTTCATCCTGAAGACATGGGACAGATTATTGGAAGACAGGGGGCGACTGCAAGAGCCATTAGAAATCTAGTTAGGATTGTAGGTTTAAAAAATCATGCGAGAGTTAATTTAAAGATTGAGGAACCAGAAGGTGGGAAAGAAACAAAAGAGAAAGGAAAAAGCGTAGAGGAACTCGAAAAAGAACTCAAGTTGTAAATACTCCTCCGAATTTGCAAAGCAAATTCGGAAACCACAGTATTTACAAAAATTCGAAAACCGTGCTATTATCAAAAGTAGCGCGGTTTTCTTTCGTTTGCGAATATGTGCTAATTTTGGTGCAAATCTTTGCGAATACCATTCGCACATATTAGCACCTTTATTTGCATAAATTAGCGATTATGACTTTCCATATTATTACCATTTTCCCACATATTTTTGATTCGTATTTAAAAGAGGGAATCTTAAAAAGAGCGCAAGAGAAAGGACTAATAGAGATTAAGATTCATAACCTTCGCGACTTTACAGATGATAAAAGAAAAACGGTAGATGACAGACCTTTCGGTGGCGGGCCAGGAATGGTGCTAAAGATTGAGCCAATTTATCGAGCCATAAAGCAAATTAAGTCTATTAAGCCCATTAAGAGAATTAAGACAATCCTTCTTTCTCCACAAGGGAAAAAATTCAATCAAAAAATAGCTTATAAACTTAGTAAGTTTAGTAAGCTTGTTTTGGTCTGTGGTCGATACGAGGGAGTTGATGAGAGAGTCGCAAAATATATTGCCGATGAAGAAATTTCAATCGGGGATTATATCTTATCAGGAGGAGAGTTGGCGGCAATGGTAATAATAGAAACGGTAACAAGATTAATCCCAGGGGCCTTGGGAAATATAGAATCAATAGAAGAAAGAAGAGTAAACCAATTTCCAATTTCCAATTTCCACTTTCCAACCCATAGTTATCCTGTTTATACAAGGCCAGAAGTTTTTGAGCCCAAGCCGGGTATAAAATGGAGAGTTCCGAAGATTCTTTTATCAGGAAATCATAAAAAAATTGAGGAATGGAGAAAAAAGATAGGCGAGCGTGGATAGGGAACCCCGTTAGAAAGGGCGTGGCTTTCTAACGGGGGATACTTGACAACATTTCTAATTTTAGTATAATGAAAATATAGTAAGAGAGTTCTGAAAAAGAAAGCGCTCATTGCTTGAGCGAAATTTTTGAGATTTTAAAGATAGTGAAAGGATAGTTCTTTTACAATTTAAATTGATAGTTTTGGCGAGTCAGCCTACTATCTTTTTTTGAGAATTTGATCCTGGTTCAGGATGAACGCTGGCGGCGTGGATAAGGCATGCAAGTCAAACGGTCCTCTGAAACTCGCAAGAGCGGAGGAGGGCAGTGGCAGACGGGTTACTAATACATGGGTAACAAGCCCTGGAGACGGAGATAATCCGCCGAAAGGCGGACTAATATCCGATAGCCTCCGACGTAATGTCGGAGTAAAGGCGCAAGCCACTTCAGGATTGGCCCATGGCCTATCAGCTAGTTGGTAGGGTAATAGCCTACCAAGGCTATGACGGGTAGGGGGTGTGAGAGCATGATCCCCAACAGGGACACTGAGACACGGGTCCCACTCCTACGGGAGGCAGCAGTCGAGAATATTCGACAATGGGCGAAAGCCTGATCGAGCGACGCCGCGTGCGGGACGAAGGCCTTCGGGTTGTAAACCGCTTTTCTGGGGGAAGAAGTCCGACGTAACGTCGGACTGACGGTACTCCAGGAACAAGGGGTGTCTAAACTCGTGCCAGCAGAAGCGGTAATACGAGTACCCCAAGCGTTATCCGGAATTACTGGGCGTAAAGCGTCCGTAGACGGTCTTGTAAGTTTCTTGTTAAAGACTCCGGCTCAACTGGAGAAATGCGGGAAAAACTACAAGACTAGAGGATGGAAGAGGTTGATGGAACTCACGGTGTAGGGGTGAAATCCGTTGATATCGTGGGGAACACCGAAAGCGAAGGCAGTCAACTAGGACATTCCTGACGTTGAAGGACGAAAGCGTGGGGAGCGATACGGATTAGATACCCGTGTAGTCCACGCCCTAAACGATGCTGACTAGTTATCTGGAGTGTCGACCCTCCGGGTGACAAAGCTAACGCGTTAAGTCAGCCGCCTGGGGAGTACGGCCGCAAAGCTAAAACTCAAAGGAATAGACGGGGGCTCGCACAAGCGGTGGGCCACGTGGCTTAATTCGACGACAAACGAAGAACCTTACCAGGGATTGACATGCCAAGATGTACCCTGAGAGAAATCGAAGGGGACCGTTAATTCGGAGCTTGGCACAGGTGCTGCATGGTTGTCGTCAGCTCGTGCCGTGAGGTGTACCCTTAAGTGGGATAACGAGCGTAACCCTTATTCTGTGTTTTAAGTGTCACAGAAGACCGCCCCGCCCTTTATGCTGTATGGCAAAGTGATATTTAGCAATATAAATTACTAAAAGCTTTGTTAGTTCTGTTAGAGATTGCATAGAGCTTAGAGGGCGGGGAGGAAGGTGGGGATGACGCCAAATCAGCATGGCCCTTATGCCCTGGGTTGCACACGTGGTACAATGGCCGGTACAATGGGCTTGCAAACCCGCGAGGGGGAGCTAATCCCATCAAAACTGGTCTCAGTTCGGATTGAGGTCTGCAACTCGACCTCATGAAGGTGGAATCGCTAGTAATCGCGGATCAGCTACGCCGCGGTGAATATGTCCCCGAGCCTTGTACTCACCGCCCGTCACACCAGGGAAGTCAGTAGTACCCAAAGTATCACTTTCGTGGTATCAAGGTAAGATTGATAACCAAGGTGAAGTCGTAACAAGGCATCCCTAGGGGAACCTGGGGATGGAACATATCATTTAGAAATTTGTCGACTGAGTTTAAAACTGAGAATTCTGTTTTTAACTCAAAGGGAGTTGGTCGAGCTATGACTCCAAAATTTCAAAGAAATTTTGGAGGCCACATTATCCTTTAAAACTCGACTCTTTTTTCTAGGCTGACTCGCCAAAACTGTCAAAACAAGCAACTACCAACTAACAACTGGCAACAAATAAAAATTCCCAATCAAGTGGGAATTTTTAATTTATATTTTATTAATATTGATTTTAATAATATTCTTCTTTATAATGATAAAGTTATAAGTTGATAGTTGTTAGTTGTTAGTTGTCAGTTAGAGGGTGTGTAGTTCAGTGGTAGAACGCAGTCCTGATAAGACTGAAGTCGGGGGTTCGATCCCTCCCACACCCACATTCACATTATAACATTTAAACATATAAGCATTTTAACATCTCTGAATGTAGAATCCCTTTAAATGCTTAAATGCTAAAATGCTTAAATGCTAAAATGCTATTAATAAATCTATGGTTGAGGTAAGAAGAAAACCAAGAGAAACTACTCCTGCTCTTATCCGAAGATTCTCATTAAAAGTCAGAGTGAGCGGTATTTTAAAAGAGGCAAAGAAAAGAAGATTTCATACTTCTCCATTGAATAAAGAAAAAAGAAAAGAGAAAGCTTTGCGGAAAATAGAAAAAAAGAAAGAAAGCTCCTTCTTAGAATAGTTCGATTTTTAATATGGGAGTAGAATTTGTTAATCTCACTCAATATAAGATTTCGAAAAATCTCTTTCAAGACATCTTTCAACTGATCCAAGAGGAAGGAATAATCAAAAAAGAGGCTTTTATTGAGGTAGTCCTCATTGGGCAAAATAGAATTCGAAATATTAATAAAAGATTGCGAGGGAAAAATCAGGTTACCGATATTCTCTCCTTTGCCTTCTCTGAGGTTAAAAAACCAACCAAAAAAGAACTTCAATTTACCCCGTTAGATAATAAAGAAAATCTAACGGGGTTTATAGAACCTCCAAAAATACCTCAAAATTTTGGGGAAATTTTACTTTGCCCCAGTCGGATTAAAAAACAAGCCAAAAAGTTCAAGAAAACTTTTAAAGAAGAGTTGACGTTAGTCTTTATCCATGGTCTTTTACATCTTTTAGGATATGACCATAAAGATACAAAGAGCACAAAAGAGATGCGGAAAAGAGAGAAAGAAATATTGAGCTCTTATTTCAAAAGTGAAAAATTGACAAAGATTAAAAAAGAAAATA
>PFRL01000037.1:0-1062 GCA_002788555.1 Parcubacteria group bacterium CG_4_9_14_0_2_um_filter_35_11
GGAATCGAGCACAAAAAGATAAATGAAGTTGTCGGGTTAATTTTAAAAGAATACGAAAAGATAAGAAATGAGACTCCTTCTCCAAAAGAGGTTAATCAAGCCAAAGAATATTTAAAAGGAAGATTAAGACTTTCTCTTGAAGAAAGCGAAACTATCGCCTCTTTCTATACTATGCAAGAACTTTTAGAAGAAAAGATTTTACCGCCGGAAGAGAAAATTAAAGCAATTGAAAAAGTAACCCCTCTTGAAATAAAAGAGGTATCCCAAGAAATATTTAAAAAAGAAAAACTAAATTTAGCAGTTATCTCTCCCAAAGAAGGGAAGATTAAAACCTTAAAAATCTAAAATATGGAAAAATCTACTTTGCTTACCCTAAAGATTATTGGAATTCTCCTGGGAATTTTAGTTTTATATTTTATTCGAAACCTTATTGGTTACGTCCTTTTGGCTTTCGTTTTTTCATCTGCCTTGCGCCCCGGAATTGATTGGCTTCAACAGAAGAAGATACCAAGATTCCTCGGCGGTATCCTCCTTTTCCTTTTCCTTTTTATGTTCTTTGGATTAGTTCTTTATTTTACTTTCCCTCCTTTTATAAACGAAATTCAAAGTTTTGTTTCGGCTTTCCCCCAGTATTGGCAGAATTTCCTTTTATGGCTTCCCAGTTTCGAAATGTGGCTTGAAACTTCACCATTTGGCGGGAATATCAGAGAGGCTATTAATCAATATATTCAAAAATTATCCCAGACTGTTACTAGTCTCATTGGTTTTGTTTCGGGAATCTTTGGAAAAATTTTCAACTTCATCTTAATTATTATCCTTATCTTTTATTTCAGTGTTGAAGAAAAAATAAGCGAGAAATTTTACCCATTTTTAGTTATTAAAGATAGGAAGAGACAAGAGGAGGTAAAAAAGAAGATTTCCAAGTATTGGAAAATAGCCGAAACGCAGGCCGGTCGTTGGCTTCAAGGATACATTTTATTAGGATTTATAGTCGGAATTATGGTCTATATCGGTCTTTCCATTCTGGGGATTAGATATAGTTTAGTTTTAGCAGTTTTAGCT
>PFRL01000037.1:1119-5576 GCA_002788555.1 Parcubacteria group bacterium CG_4_9_14_0_2_um_filter_35_11
TTGCTCGCCCTTTTGCAGGGAGGATGGGCAATTGCCTTTTGGACAGCTTTTGTCTTTCTTATTGTTCAGCAAATAGAGAATTATCTCATTATTCCTTTTGTAATGAAAAATAGGGTTAACCTCGACCCGCTTTTAACTCTTATTGTTTTGTTTGTTGGCGGAAGATTAGGAGGAACATTAGGATTAGTCCTAGCAGTACCAATGGGAGCAATCCTTGTCGCTTTTTTGAGAGAAGAAGCTAAAACCAGCGAACCTCCACACTAATACATTGGTGGTGGGGGCGAGCAATAATTTACCCCGTTAGAAAACCCCACCCTTTACCCTGTTAGAGATTTAAAGCCTCATCCTTTCTAACGGAGCTTAGTTTAGTGATTTTTATTGCTCAATATGGATGTTGCCAAGGCTATTAAGAAACGAAGGAGTATTAGGCATTTTCAGTCAAAACCAATTCCTAAAGATTTTGAGGAAAAATTAATTGAGGCTTTACTTTGGGCACCTTCGGCCGGCAATTTACAGTCAAGAAAATTTTACCTTGTCAAAGACAAGACGGTTAAAGAAAAATTAGTCAATCTCGCTCTTTATCAAAGTTTTGTTTTAGAAGCGCCGCTGGTAATAGTTGCTTGTGCAGATTCTCGAATTAAACGGCGTTATAGCCAAAGAGGGAGAAATCTTTATTCTATTTGTGACACAGCCGTTAGTATAGAAAACTTAATGCTCCAAGCCACCGAACTTGGTTTGGGAAGTTGCTGGGTTGGTTCTTTTGACGAAGACAAAATTAAAGAAATCCTTACTATTCCTGATTATTTAAAGCCCATAGCCGTAATTCCCATTGGTTTTCTAGCCGAAAAGCCCGAAGCCCCGCCCCGAGCTAAAAAAGAGGAGGTGATAGAATATAAGTGATTTTTAAAATTTTGACAGAATTACCTCCTGAAGATATAATGAAGATACCTATGTGGTCTAAAATTTTAAAATGTATTTTTTTCAAGGTCAAAAGAAGAAATTTTTAATTTGAAAAACTTCGCTCTTTGCGAGGTTTTTTCTTTTTTATGTTTAAAAGAGAAAAAAAAGATGAAAGGCTAAAAAAATTAGTTAACTTTCTTTTAGAGGCGAGGGTTACTAAACATTTGCCTAAGGCCTCTTTCCATTTTGTTGCAGGACCATTAAAAGAAAGCGTAGCTGAACATTGCTTTACTGTTACTATCGTAGGTTGGGTTTTGGCAAAGTTAGAGAGGGCCAACGAAGATAAGATTATTAAAATGTGCTTAATCCATGATTTATCTGAGCCTCGAGGAGGCGAGAGGAATCTTGTTAACAAATTCTATTCTCAGACCTTAAACGAACTAGCAATAGTAAAAGAGATTTCCGAAGTAAACAATTTAGAAGACTTTAAAATTACTCCTCTTTTTAAAGAGTTTTGGGAATTAAAAACTAGAGAAGCAAAAGTAGCTCGAGATGCCGATATTCTAGCTCAAATGATGTGGGAGAAAGAAAACCTCGATATCGGAAATAAAAAAGCCCAAAAATGGGTTGACTTCTCTTTATCGAGATTAAAAACAAAAAGCGGTAAAGAGATTGGCGAGACACTCAAGCAAGCAGATAGCGATAAATGGTGGGTAGAAATTGTCAAAAAATACATTCTCAAAACCAAATTCCTCTAATATTACCGAGAACAGTTCTCGGTAATATTTCAATTCCCGTGCCGAAGGCGCGAGGTTTCTTGCTAAATTTAGGGAATTTATTTAAAATTTATATATCTTTTGTAGTCAAGTAATGAAGTCGAGAGAAACATAAGAAGTTAAAAACTTAAAATATTTTTAAAATATAAACCAAAAATAATTATTTATGAGCTTTTTAGATAATTCTTTTGAAAGATTTAAAAAAATATCTTCTACTCTCGCAATATCTATTTTTGTACTGGAATGTTTTTTTCTGGGGATACCAAATGGTTGGACATTATTTTTTCTTTTTATGGCTTTTTTAATTGGTTTCTTCCTGCCTGATTTATTAGGAAAAAATAAATATTTTCAGAAATTATATAAAAATTCTAAAAAAGTATTTTTTTTAATCCTAATATTTTCTTTAATTCAAGTAATTGTTATTATAGGGCTTATAGCAGTTAACATCGTCGTTGAGAAAAAGGAGGGATTCTATTCTTTTTTTTCATTAGAAAAAGTGGAGGATATATCGGTTCAATTTCTATCTCTTCTAATATTTTTAGGAATTATTGTCTCATTAGGAATTGGTCTTTTCTTAAAATGTCAAAAGAAAAAGCTCTATGGAGCTTCATAGAGCTGGATGGTTTACTTTTTAGTAGTACGGTGGATTTCTCATGTCTCTTGTAAAGTACTCAATATATACTTTTGAAGTCCAAAAAACGTTCCAAGCATGCCATTTTATCTCTGTAGCTACAGAATATCTATTCCTGTCAGATCCACTATTTCGCCATTCGGGTTGAGCCGTGATAAACTGTGCTATTGATAGGGCTATATACCAACTTTGCGAGAATATTCTGCCTTTTCCCGTTAGATACAATTTAACGCCAGGATCGCTATAGTAAAACGGCGATAAGTCATATATTATTTTACTAACAAACGGCTGAAGATGATCAGGGATGTCGTCTCCTTCGTAGACCATCACTGGGTGACCGTCAAAAGTACTTCTACGCTTTGCTTCTGCTAAGGGTAATGTAATCTCCGTTGCTATCAGAACCAGCAATTCTATCACTAATCCTACTTGCACTAATTTTCTAACTTTCAATTCTCATCACTTCTTTTGTTTAATAGCTACTTCCAGTATGGCAGAACATCAAAGAAGATTCAACAATATTACCGAGAACAGTTCTCGGTAATATTTCAATTCCCGTGCCGAAGGCGCGAGGTTTCTTGCTAAATTTAGGGAAGTAAAATAAAATTTTATATATCCTAAGGATTTAAAGGAAGTATAGAAATATGAAACAATTTTTTAAATTTACATCTTTTAAACTTATTCTCACTATTCTGATACTAGTTCTTCCATTAATAGGAGGACTTCTTTATGGAAGTAGTATAGTACCATGGGAAGAGAAACTAACGATAGAAGCAAATTGGGCAGTAAAGATTATCTATTATATGTCCCGTGTGCTATTTTCTCCTTTTAATCCCATCCGAAATATTTTATGGCAAATATATTTAAGCTCTGGTTTCCCTATTTATTTTATTCTTTTACCATTGTTGGTAGCTTATTCTTATTTATTAAGTTGCATAATTTCTTTTCTTGTGAATAGGATATCAACTCCGAAGAAAAAATAGCCGAGTATCTCTAACACTCGGCGTTTTAATGCTTACTCGCTCTTCTAATCTATCGTTGTATTTTAAAGTATTTTCAGCCATACCCAGGATCCACTGTCTGAGTAACACTTAAGTACAAATTTATAGACGCCGCTACTAAGAAGCAATGGCCAGCTTCGCGTGAAGCAATCGACTGGAGCGGTATACATATAGGCCCACGGACCACTTTTTGTGGGAGCACAATAAATAGTAATTACTACCTCTGGTTGTTCCATTATCCAATATGCCCAGAAGGGTTGCCCCCATTTAACTATGGCACTTTTTCCATCAGCATAGTAATAGACCACTAGAAGGTCTCCTGGATCCAATGGCCACCCCTTCGTCTGACCTCTATAAATTCTACTCGTTATAGTCTCTGCCTTTACCGATGGTACTGACATGCCTGTCACCACTGTCATTAACACTCCTACTATCAATAGCATTTCTATATATTTCTTCACTCTCAATTCTTATCACCTCTTTTGTTTAATAGCTACTTTCAGTATAAACCATCTTCAATAATACCTCAATCTTTATAGCTTTCCTTGCTAAATTGAGGGAATTTATTTAAAATTTTATATATCTTAAAATATAGGAAAATTTATCACTTTTAAAATAATTAATTATGATTAAAAATAAGATTTTTGTTTTATTAAGTTTCGTTTTTATTTTGGCCGCTGCGATTTTTAGAATGATGAGGTAAAGTAAGTTAGTCAGCATGAGCAAGATAGTGATTGGTACATTAATCTTAGCGATATTAATAATTTGTTCACCTTTTATTCTTAGGTTTTTCGAGAAGATGTATTGTTACACTTTTGAATTAGGATGGTTAAGAGGAGAAAAAACAAAAGAAGAAGTTGTTAAGAAATATATGGAAGGGTTAAAAACAGGCAATAGTCAAACAATTGAAAGATTAATACCGAAGACCCATGAAGCAGATAAAGAGATTCGAGAAAAAATAGAAAAATTTCAAGGAGCTGATTTTAGTAAAGTGGAAATTTATTATAAAGAGACACCCTTTCCGGCCCAAGCTGAGATTAAAAATATCAAATTAGAAAACGGAGAAACAGCCTCCGACGAAATTTCGATAACAAGAGATTGTTCCTTATATCCAGCAATATTAGAATGTAAAAAATGGTACCTTATAATGGG
>PFRL01000047.1:0-4775 GCA_002788555.1 Parcubacteria group bacterium CG_4_9_14_0_2_um_filter_35_11
TCTCTCTCCAGAGCACAAAAATTTTGTGCTCGGTCGAGCACATAACAAATTATGTGCTCAGATTATTTTTTTGTTCCTTCTTCTACCTTATCGCATTCTTTTCTAAAATCGCAGTATCTACATTCCCAAGGAAATTTTCCTTCATTATTATTAGCGCCCTCTCTTGCTTTTTTAAGTTCGAGGGGAATAGGCGGAACAATATCTTGGTCAAGATACTGTTCTTTGAGACTTTCAAAGTCAGATATAATCTTCTTGCAGAGTTTATAATTGTATTTTAATTCGAACTCTTTTAAAGCTTGAGTGTTTTTATTTTCATAGAGGATAATTCCTTGAGGAACTTTAAAATAATGCATATATAGCTGGAGTTGCTGTTGGTGACTCGGCTCAGGTACTTCCATCTTCTGAAACTTAAAATCATTCATACTTTTAAAATCTACTACATATAACTTATCTTCAATAGAGATAATAGCATCTGCTCTCCCGTGAATAATTTCTTTCGATGGCATATCAATTTCTGAAGCGATAACTCTAATCTTTGATATCCCAAAAAGGGCTCGCATTAGCCGCTGGTGGGTAATGTCCCCTCTGTCAAAAATTCGAAGAACTCTGGCTTCTTTTTCTTTTCTGGGGTACCCCTTCATTGAAAAATAAACTACTCTTTGGCATTTGCCAGCATCGCTAATATAAAAATGTTCCTGATTTCTCTCTTCTCTTCTATCTTCGTAATATTTATCAATAAGTTCGATAAGCATATAAATATAGGTTTTTTTATTATAATTTATTTTTCCTTTTTTGTAAAATCTATGATAAGATTAAAAGAAGGAATTAAATTCTATTATTTTAGAATTTAATTGAAATATAGTTCCAATCATGGATTATTCTCATCTAGAAGCGAGGTTTAAAGACTCTCTTTATTGGCGTCCCAAAAACAATATTAAAAAATTTCTCCTTGGCATTGGGGGCGGGATTATTTTGTTGGTCCTGGGGACTTTTATATTTAAAAACTCAATATTCCTCTCTTTAAATCCAGATATTACTTCCCAAGCCTATGGAAAAGTGGAGGAAAATTCAGAAAATCTATCAAAGGGAAAGGAAAATTATCTTACCAATCTTTCCCAAGACAAAATTAAAAGAATAAATATTCTTTTAATTGGAATTCCCGGAAAACCGTGGCCGGCTCCTTACCTTACCGATTCAATCCAAATTATATCTATTAATCCTGACTCTCAAAAAATACTAGTCATCGCTATCCCCCGAGATCTCTGGGTAAAAGTCCCTGGTTCTGAGTACGAGACGAGAATAAACAGTCTTTATTCTCTCGAAAATAATTCTTCTCTGCTTTTAAAAAAAGTTAAAGAGATTACCGGAATTCCTGCTCCGTATTATATAATACTCGACCTAACAACTCTTGAAAAATTAGTAAATATTCTGGGAGGAATCGATATTAACGTTAAAGAGTCTATTTATGATCCGCTGTTCCCTAGTGTCTCCCGAGGGTATGAAACTTTTTCTATTTCGGCAGGATACCAGCATTTGGACGGAAAGACCGCAGTAAAATATATTCGTTCTCGCCACCAAAAAAGAGGAGATTTTGGGAGAATTGAACGACAGCAGCAGGTGATAGAGGCGCTGAGAAAAAAAATCACTAAGTTGAATATTTTGGAAGATTTCTCAAAAATTGCTGCTTTGTTTAAGGAATTTAGAGGCAAAACTAATCTTACTTTTAAGGAACTCAAGACATTTATAGTCCTTACAAGAAAATTTTCCCAAAAAGAAATAAATTATTTTGTAATCGATGCTGGCAGACCTAATTCTTTACTTTCGTACAAAAATACTATCTTGGGAGGAAAAACTGCCTCTGTTTTATGGCCTAAAAGGGGTAAATTCAACTACGCAGAGATAAAGGAAAAGATTACTAATTTAATAAAAGATTAAGTTTCTAATGTTAAAACAAGTTATTATAGTTCGTAAAGATTTAAAATTAGGAAAAGGAAAATTAGCCGCCCAGGTTGCTCATGCGGCAATTTTAGCTTCTGAGAAAAGTAAATTTAAAAACAAATGGGAAAAAGAAGGACAAAAAAAGGTGGTGCTCTGGTCTAAAAATTTAGAAGAACTGCTCTTTTTGTATAAAAGAGCAAAATCCAATAATCTTCCGGTAGTTTTAGTTGAAGATGCTGGTTTAACTCAAATTAAAAAAGGAACAAAAACTTGTATCGCTGTTGGTCCGGCTTTTGAGAATAAAATAGATAAGATTACCGGAAAATTGAAATTAGTATAATTTATGTAATTAAAAAGCCATTTGGGCTTCCAGGACCTCCTCGGAAATTTCCGATGCCCTGAGAGCAGATAGAAATAGGTTTAGGAGGTATGATCTATTTTTATCTTTTTCCAAATGGCATTTTAAAATATAACATATTATTACTTATTTGTCAACCTCTTTTGAGGACAACCTCTTCTACTGTATCTTCTTTTAGGTAATCATTTATCTCTTTTCTAAAATTTTCTTTATTCAAGAAAAGTTCCTGGAAAAGACCAGTAGATTCTACTTTTATCTTAAGAGTGCCTTTCCTAAAAACTATATCCCTTATTCCTCTCTTTTTTTGAAGGTATTTCTTTATAATTTGCTCCTTTAGTTTATCTTTTATTTGGGGACGCGACTTAACACTCTTTAGAATTTTATTAATATCTATCCATGCCATACCTATATTATTTTAACTATATCTCCTCAACTATCAAGTTAAAAAGACAAGTAAAGACCTTGCCAAAGAGAGAAAAATGAGATATTAATAAGATTGCGATAAATTAAGACTAATAAATCCTATGGCCTTGCGTAAATACTATCGTGTAGCAATTCAATCTTCCAAAGGAAGAAAACTCTATTTTTGGTTGAGGTGGGTAGGAATGGCTTTTTTTATCTCTTTCCTTGGCTTGATAGGAGTTTTTGCCTATTTTGCTAGCCAGATTCCCAATCCCGAGGAACTGGAAAACAGAATTATCGTAGAATCGACCAAGATCTATGATCGGACTGGAGATTATCTATTGTACGAAGCGGGGAAAGACATAAAGAGGACCTCTGTAAAATTAGAAGAGATTTCTCCTTATCTTCAAAAGGCAACGGTGGCAGCTGAAGACGACGATTTTTATACCCATCCCGGAATTGATATTAAAGGAATCGCTCGGGCTTTAATTTTTGATGTTTTAAAAGGGAGGAACGGAGAAATTCAAGGAGGTTCAACCATAACTCAACAATTTGTAAAAAATGCTCTCTTGACCCCTGAGAGGACTCTATCGAGAAAGATAAAAGAAATAATCTTGTCTCTGGAAATAGAAAGAAGATACTCCAAAGATAAAATTTTAGAATTTTATTTAAATTACGTTTCTTATGGCTCGATTTTTTACGGAGTAGAAGCAGCTTCTCAAAATTATTTTCAAAAACCAGTTAAAGAATTAACTTTAGCTGAAGCAGCAACCCTTGCCAGTATCACTCGTTCCCCTACTTATTACTTGAAACATCCAAAAGAAAGAGAGGAAAGAAAAAATTGGGTTTTAGACAGAATGGTTGCTCTCAAATTTATAGATAAAGAGGAGGCAGAAACAGCCAAAAGTGAAAAAATTACTCTTGAAATTGCGCCAAATCAAATGGCTGCTCCTTATTTTGTTCAGGAAGTAGAAAAACAACTCTTGGAAATCTATGGAGATAATTATAAAAGAATGGGGTTAAGGGTTTTTACAACTTTAAACTTTAACCTTCAAAAAATTGCTGAAAATACAGTCTCGGAATGGGCCCCAAAAATTGAAAAATGGTATAACGCTAAAAATGCTGCCTTGGTAGTGATTAATCCTCAAACTGGAGAAATTTTGGCGATGATTGGAGGAAGGAATTTTAAAGAATCCCAAGTAAATATTTGGACACCAGAGAAGAAAGAGTCTTTCCAATCGCCGGGTTCGTCTTTTAAACCCATTGTCTATGCCACCGCTTTCAAAAAAGGTTATACGCCCGAGACAATTATTTGGGATGTTAAAACTAACTTTGGAGGAAATCCAAATTATATACCAAGAAATTACGATGGGAAATACCGCGGACCAGTAAAGATGAAGGATGCCTTGGCCCAGAGCTTAAATATTCCGGCAGTGAAAACACTTTATTTAGCCGGTATTGATGAGGTAGCAAATACCGCAAAGAGTATGGGAATGATTGAAAGCTTTAAGGAATATGAAGATGCTGGACTCTCCATGGCTATCGGCGGGAAGGAGGTAGTACCTTTAGAATTAGCTTCGGCTTTTGGGGTTTTTGCTACTGAAGGTGTCCGACATCTTCCTAGTTATATTTTAAAAATTGAAGACAGGAGCGGAAAAACGATTTTCGAGCCAGAACCTCATCCGATAAAAGTTTTAGATAGCGAAATTTGTCGTCAAATCAATTATATTTTGTCAGACAATAAATTAAGAGCGCCAATGTTTGGTTCTAGGTCCTGGTTATATCTTGGCCCTTGGGCAGCTGCAAAAACAGGGACAGCCGCTACTCCAAAAGGTAAAATTACTGACGCCTGGACCATTGGTTATACTACCAACCTTGTCACCGGAGTTTGGGTTGGAAATAATGATAATAAACCCTTATATAGTTCGGCCGCTAATGCGGCAGCTCCCCTTTGGTGGCATTTTATGAAAGAGGCGACTAAAAATCAGCCCCATCAAGGGTTTACCCTTCCCAAAAAAATTAAAACAGGCAAACCGATACTGGATGGATATCTGCCAAACAATAAAATAAAAATAGA
>PFRL01000047.1:4805-6910 GCA_002788555.1 Parcubacteria group bacterium CG_4_9_14_0_2_um_filter_35_11
TACGCCGCCAGAATTAATAGAGGAAAGAAGTTTCTCTCAACCCCACTCAATTTTATATTTTATCAATAAAGATGATCCCAGAGGACCTTATCCAGTAAATCCGGAAAATGACCCGATGTTTAAGCGTTGGGAAGCAGGAGTTAAGGCCTGGGCAAAAAGCACTGGTGGTCAATATTTAATCCCCACAGAAGAAGACGATATTCATACTAAAGAGAATAAACCCGAGATAGAAGTTATTTCTTTGCCAATAAAGAATGAAGGCCTGGGAACAGTGAGTTTTTCCATTAAAATTACTGCTCCAAAAGGTATAGCCAATATTGAAGTCTTAGAACTTTTCCCTCAAGAAAAAACTCTTTCTTCTTCGAAAAGCACTGCTACGGAACAGTCTTTCACCTATAAAATAACAAATTTGGGTGAATTGGGAGAGGGAGAGAATTACAAATTTAAAATAATAGTTACTGATAAGGTTGACAATAAAGGAGAGAAAGTTATTCAGTAATGGCATTTTGAGTGTGGCGTAAGCGGCATTTCTTCTCTTCAAAAAACTCAATTCCAATAACATCGATTTGCCAGTTTTGGTTTTCGGGATACCTCTTCTCTGAAAGGTATCTCCTTGCTGTCTTAATTAAAATTTTCTTTTTTAAAACACGAATACTCTCTTCTGGCAAAAAGGACTGGCCTTGGATTTTCTGTAAGGTTTTTACTTCAAAAAATATAATATCTTTTTCTTTCTTGGCTATAATATCAATCTCCCCCCAGGGCCTGCGGTAATTTCTATCTAGAATCTGATATCCTTCTTTTTTAAGATATTCTGCAGCAACATCCTCGCCCAATTTACCTAAAGATTTTTTCATAGAGTTACTACAAATTACAAATTTTTTTACAAATATACAAATTATTTATGTATTCGTAAAGATGGAATTTATTCGTATATTCGTAAGTGATTCGTAATTCGTAGTAATCTATGAAAACCATTGCCAAAAACAAAAGAGCGAGCTTTGATTATGAGATCCTGGAAAAATATGAGGCGGGTATAGAGCTTCTGGGCCAAGAGGTAAAATCGATAAGAAATGGACGCATCTCTATTTCAGGTTCTTTTGCAATTGAAAAAAATTCTCAAGTTTTTCTTATTAATGCTTTTATTCCTCCTTACCAACCCCAAAACGCCCCCAAAAACTATGACCCTTCAAGGACAAGAAAACTTTTAATGCACAAATCTGAGATTAAAAAACTTATTGGTAAAACAAGAGAAAAAGGCTTGACTTTAATCCCTCTTCGAGTTTATAATAAGGGAGGTAAAATAAAAATAGAAATAGCTACAGCCAAGTCCAAAAAGAAAATCGACAAGAGAGAGAAGATTAAAGAAAAAGAAATTGAAAGAGAGATTGAAAGAGAAGTTAAAGAAAAGAGATATAAATAAAGATTAAAATAACGGGGATGTCAGGTTTCGATGGACTGTCTCTCTATAATAGGCAGACCGAGGCTGGTCAAATCCTCGAAAAAATTTGGCCAAAGAAAAGTGCAAACTTAGAGTTTGCTCTTGCTTAATGCAAGAAGTCTCATCTTTTGACTTCTCGATAGGAAGATGAGGCTTAATACCATCGAGATAGATAGTCTCTCTTGACTTGAAGAAACTATCAAAAGAAAAAAGTCTTAGGTTAGGGTTATTCTGCCTGATTGAAAACCCGTAATCGAATATTTAAATCAGGCTAAGTCTGTAGTACTATTTTAGAGGGAAGACCCAGACGTGGGTTCAAATCCCACCATCTCCACTTGAGGAACACTCCGCTCCGTTTAAAATGTCAAATTGGATTTAAAGAAGGTTGTTTCGTGTTCCCAGTTATTAAATTTTTGGGTATAGAAAATAATTATTATTAAAACACCTCGAGTCAATAATCAAATAAGGGCTAAGGAAGTAAGATTAATTTCCGAAGACGGAAAGAATATAGGTGTTCTCCCATTAGACAAAGCACTCCAGTATGCCAGGGAGCGTAATTTAGATTTAATAGAGATAACTGAGAAGACTATTCCCCCGGTTTGTAAGGCAGGAGACATGGGTAAATATCTTTATCAACAAAGGAAGAAAGAAAAACGTCAAACACAGA
>PFRL01000047.1:6925-8741 GCA_002788555.1 Parcubacteria group bacterium CG_4_9_14_0_2_um_filter_35_11
AAATAAAAGGAGTTAGAATCTCTCCACGAATTTCTGAACATGACCTTGAGATAAAAGCCAATCTTGCTAAAAAATTTCTTCAAAAAGGGCATAAGGTAAAAGTAGAAGTTCGGTTAAGAGGAAGAGAGAAGGCACTCTCTAATTTTGCAGAGAAAAAATTAGAAAATTTATTTCAAAAAATTGAACAAAATATTAGAATCAAAAAAGAGAGCGAAGTTAAAAGGAGTCCGCGAGGATTGGAAATAATGATAGCAAAACAATAATTTATATGAAAACTCGTAAATCCATTATAAAACGATTTAAAATCACAAAATCCGGAAAGGTTCTTCACCGACCAAGAGGACAAGATCACTATCGAGCAAAAAAGACCAGAAAGAAAATTCGTCAAACTCGAAAGTGGGTTGAGCTCGATAAGAATACAGCAAAAAAAATAAAAAAAATGTTATATTTTGCGCCCCGCAAAAATAAAAAATTAAAAACTTCAAAATATAAAAGATAAAATAGTATTGCTTTTAAAATTTCTTTTTAAATTTTTAGAATTCTAGATTTTTAAAACTATGGTTAGGGTAAAGCGTTCAAAAACTGCAAAAAAGAAAAGAAAAAAAGCTTTGAAAGCAACTAAAGGCTTTAGATGGGGACGAAAATCAAAATATAGAGCGGCAAAAGAAGCTTTAATGCACGCTAGGACTTATCAATATCGTGATAGACGAAGAAAAAAGAGAGAAAGACGAGCACTTTGGCAGATTAAAATTAATGCGGCTGTCCGACAATTGGGCCTTACCTATTCTCAATTTATTGCTGGTCTTAAAAAGCGAAAAATAGAAATTGATAGAAAAATTTTAGCTAACCTGGCGGAAGAAAACCCAGCAGTCTTTAAAGAGATAGTAAATAAGATAAAAGTATAGAATTCTAAATCTTCAGTTTTAATCCCTCTTTTTTTAGTAGATTCATTTTTTTCTTTTTACCCCATTTATATCCTCCTATCTTACCATTTGATCTTATCACTCTATAACAAGGCAAGATAGGATTTTTATTTTTCTTTAAAATATTTCCTACCGCTCGCCAGGCGCGGGGCGAACCGGCTGTCTGGGCAACTTCTTTATAGGTCACTGCTCTCCCTTTGGGAATTTTTTTGACTATGTCGTAGACCCTTTTAGTAAAAGTATTTTTATTCTTTTCTCCCATATTTTAAAAGAAAATCATCAGCTTTTTTGAGAATCTCTTTAGCGTTTTTATAAGTTATTTTCTCGATTGCCTCTTTATAAGCTAGCCATTGAAAACCAAGGTGCTCAGAAGAGATGCTAACTTTTTTTGTAAAAGTCTCTGCCAAATAAAAAATCACCTCTTTCAAAATCAGCGGTGTAGTAACTCCAAATCGCTTCTGCGATTTGGAGACCTTGTTGTAACTTTTTCGATAGAAATATTTAATTTTTTCCTTAAAGCCAGGTGAGAACTTAATATCTTTAATTCCCGTTTCCTCTTTTATTTCTCTGGTTACTGTCCCTTCTTCGTTTTCGCCTAATTCTACATGGCCTTTTGGAAAATCCCAATGGCCAGATTCGTAATGTAAAAGAAGGTAGTAAATATTACCACCTTCTCTGTAAAAAATAATAGCACCGGCAGATTTCTCTTTTTCCATAAAAATCATTCCCCTCAAAGGTAGAAAATCTTGGTCTTTATATCTTTATTTTGGTCTCGATTTTTCCCAAGTCTCTCTTATCTTTTTTTTGATATCATCAATAACCTTTGGATTTTCGGCCAAGAATTTTTTTGCTGATTCTTGCCCTGTCCCTAATTTTTTTCCTTCAAACTCAAG
>PFRL01000047.1:8750-8892 GCA_002788555.1 Parcubacteria group bacterium CG_4_9_14_0_2_um_filter_35_11
TTTTCTCTGAATAACATTATATTTTATTCCGGTATTTATAATATCGCTAAATCTTGAAATACCTTCATTATAGATAATATCGAATTCCGCAGTTTTAAAAGGGGGAGCTACTTTGTTTTTAACAACTTTCGCTTTAATCCTA
>PFRL01000047.1:8978-9861 GCA_002788555.1 Parcubacteria group bacterium CG_4_9_14_0_2_um_filter_35_11
TCCGGGCGTGGTTTCGGGATTGCCAAAACTAAAAGTACTAATTTTCATTCGGGTTTGATTAAGAAAAATTATTGAGGTTCTAGACTTAGCGGCAATCGCTGTTAATTTTCTTAAGGCCTGGCTCATTAACCGTGCCTGGAGACCGATTTGTTGATCTCCCATTTCTCCTTCAATCTCTGCCCGAGGAGTTAATGCCGCTACAGAGTCCACTACAATCACGCCTACTTGACTTGACCTTACAAGGCTCTCCACAATATCAAGGGCTTGCTCTCCTGTGTCAGGTTGAGAGATTAAAAGGTCTTCAATTTTAACCCCGAGCCGTCTAGCATAGTCTGGATCTAAAGCATATTCGGCATCAACAAAAGCGGCTATACCTCCTTTTCTTTGAACTTCAGCTAGAATATGCAAAGCTAAGGTACTTTTGCCGGAACTTTCTGGTCCGAAAATTTCAATTATTCTCCCCTTGGGAATTCCTCCTATTCCTAAGGCTAAATCTAGCGCCACCGAAGAGGTAGGAATCGCCTCAATATCTACCGGTTTTACTTCTCCTAATTTCATTATTGCTCCTTCGCCGAATTTTTCTTTTATAGCCTCAACTGTCTCTTTCAAATCTCCTTGTGGTTGTTCTTTCTTTTTGGACATATACATTAATTTGAAGTTTTATCTAATCTCTTGGTTTCTCTACCCCTACACTAAAAATTTAGTGCGGGGGTTTACTATCCATTGTAGATTTTCCTGAAAAGAGTGTCAATAAATTAAAAACTTTTATCCCCACACCAAAATTTTTGGTGGGAGGATCTATAATTTGGCTCTACTTAAACCAAGAAGATAACCAATATAATTAACGAGAATATGTAATAAAACAGTCGAAATAAGAATAATT
>PFRL01000017.1 GCA_002788555.1 Parcubacteria group bacterium CG_4_9_14_0_2_um_filter_35_11
ATTTACCTTTTAGAAAATATATAGAAAGCTTTAAGAAAATAAGAGATGGCAAAAGTAAGATTACTATAGGTACACGTTCTGCTCTTTTTGCGCCATTTTCAAATCTTGGTTTAATTTTAATTGTAGAGCCAGAAAACAAAAACTACAAATCGGAAATGGAACCAAGGTACAATGCTAAAAACATAGGAGAGAAGTTGGCTGAGATTTTAGGAATTAATTTAATTTTAGTATCTTCCTTGCCGTCGATTGAAAACTATGTAGAATCTGACAAGGTAGTCGCTAAAAGAGAAGAGGAAGTTCAAGAAATAAAAAAAGAAATAATTGACATGAAAAAAGGTTCAAAAATGCTTAATAAGGATATTTTTTACGAGTGGTCTTCTCTTTCTCAGCCATTGTTTGAGGAAATCAAAAAAAACCTTTTATTAAAAAGGAAAGTTATTCTCTTTATAAATCGGCGGGGCGAAGGATTGTCTGTAGTGTGCCAAGATTGCGGCTGGATAAAAAAATGCAAAAATTGTGATGCTCCTCTCATTCTCTATAAAAAGTCAGATAAGAACCTTTCAATGGTTTGCTACCATTGTGGCTCTATCAGCTTACCTCCAAAACAGTGCGCGAAATGCCAAAGCTGGAAATTAGTTACACTGGGAAGTGGGATAGAAAAAATAGAAAGAGAGTTAAAAGAAAAATTCAAAAATTCCAAAATTTTAAGATTAGATAGTAAAGTAGCGGCTAGGTCAACGACTCAAAAAATGGTCCTTAAAAGTTTTTTTGAAAAAAATGGTGATATTCTTCTTACTACGTCAATCCTCTTTCGATATTTACCAATCTTGGTGGGGAAAAAAGTTCCGCTGGTAGGCATCATTTCTATTGATTCCCTTTTATCAT
This sequence comes from Parcubacteria group bacterium CG_4_9_14_0_2_um_filter_35_11, assembly GCA_002788555.1. Lineage (GTDB taxonomy): Bacteria > Patescibacteriota > Minisyncoccia > Minisyncoccales. The sequence continues at coordinate 886 of PFRL01000017.1, forward strand.
TACCTGACTTCAGAGCCGAAGAAGAAGGAGTAAAAATTGTTCACAACCTACTCTCTTTTACTTTGGACAAATTTATTTTCCAAACATTTTGGCCAAATTCACAAGTGGCAAATTTTATTAAAAACGGCTATAACTCTTTTTTAAAAGAATTACTTAAAGAAAGAGAGAGGTTTTTTTATCCTCCTTTCTCAAAAATTATAAAATTAACTTTTTCTCACAAAGATTCTCAAAAGGCAGAAAACGAATCTCTGAATTTAAAGAAAAAATTAGAAGGGGAGGTTAAAAATAAATCTTTACAAATTCAAATCTTAGGGCCTTCACCTTCTTTTATCCAAAAAATCCGAGGAAAATATATATGGACGACTGTGATAAAACTCAAGAAATTAAAAGCGAACGAGAAGAAACAAATATTAAGTATCGTCCCCTCTTATTGGAAGGTAGATGTGGATCCTTTAACCATTATTTAAAACAAAAAATAGTCTTGACATTCGCTTTCTAAAATATCAAACTGAAAAGGTAAAAGAGTATATGTGGTAGGTGAAAATTTTATGAATAGAGACTACTATTTAACACCGGCTGGTCTCCAAAAGTACAAAAAAGAATATGAAAGATTGAAAGAATTAAAGAGAGAAAAAAGAATAAAGATGAGAGAATCAAGAGATGAGCTTTGGAGACCGGAAGACCTAAACCCCGATTATGAAGCGGTAAGGGGAGAATTAGGTTTTATCGAAAGAAAGTTAAAAGAGCTAGAACATATCTTTAAAAATGTCAAATTAATAAGGAGAACGAAAGATATTCCTAAAAAAGTTATTCTAGGCTCAACAATGATAGTAGAAGCAGGGGGCAAAAAAGAAGAATTTACCCTAGTTGGAACATTAGAGGCTAATCCAAGTGAAGGGAAAATTTCTGTCGATTCTCCTGTAGGGAGAGCCCTTTCGGGCCATAAAGTAGGGGATGAAGTTGTTATAGAGTCTCAAATTAAAGTAAGTTATAAAATCTTAAAGATTAAATCTTCTCAATTGTAATCTACTGTTAAAAATTTTTAGAAACTCCTAGAGAGAATTGTTTTGCCTCTGATTAAAAAACCTCTTTTATAGAGGTTTTTCTTTTAAAATTTTAAAACCAAATCTCAGCAAGATGATCTCATTCTACTTTTTGGGACGCATTAGAGGAAATAAGATAACCTCTCTTAATGTTTTCGAATTAGTAAAAACTGCTACTGCCCTATCAATTCCTATGCCAAGACCGGCAGCTGGTGGCATTCCGTACTCAAGGGCCTTAAGATACTCTTCGTCAAAAGGATGAGTTTCTATATCTCCTTTCTCCCGTTCTTTTAGCTCTCTTTCAAAACGTTTTTTCTGCTCGATAGGATCATTTAACTCATTAAATCCATTAGCAATTTCCCATCCAGCAACTATTAATTGGAGTCTGGCCGCCTTTTTAGGATTTCCCTCTAGGGCCTTAGCCAAAGGTGTCAATTCGATAGGTTGGTGCAACACAAAAGTTGGTCTTATAATATCGTCTTTGCATTCTTTTTTAAAAATATCATCGAGAATTTTTGCTCGAGGCTTATTCTCAACAGGGATTTTCAAATTTTTTGCTATTTTTTTAAGCTCCTCATCGCTCAATTTTTTGGGATTAGCTCCTATTTTTTCGGTAAGAAATTCATAAAATTCTACCCTGTCAAAGGGAGGAGTAAAATCAACTTCTCTCTCTTGATATATAATCTTTCTTTTGCCAAAGATATTTTCTACTAATTTTCCAAACATCTTCTCGATTAAATTTATCAAGTCCTCGTAATCGGCATAAGCCCAATAAAATTCGAGCATAGTAAAATCGGGATTGTGGCTGGCATCTATCCCTTCGTTTCGAAAAATTCTTCCAATCTCAAAAACCTTTCCAAACCCTCCAATTAAGAGTTGTTTTAAATAAAGTTCGGGAGCGATTCTTAAATAAAAATCTATATCTAGTGCTTCGTGGTGTGTCTTAAAGGGATGAGCGGCGGCACCACCAGCCATTGTCTGCAAAATAGGAGTCTCTACCTCCAAAAAGCCTTCTTTTTCAAGAAACTTCCTAATTTCGGAAATAATCCTTGCTCTTAAAATAAATTTCTCTTTTATTTCGGGATTCATCAAAAGATCCAGGTATCTTTTTCGGTATCTCTCTTCAATCTCTTGGATCCCATGCCATTTTTCTGGTAAAGGCGAAAGGGATTTGGCTAGCATCTGGAATTTATCCACTTCTAATGTCTTTTCGCCTTTTTTGGTTAAAAATAACATTCCCTCAAATAAGACGAAATCACCAATGTCAAAGTTGTCTAAAAACGTTTGATAAAGTTCCTCACCAACTCTGTCTCTTTTAAGATAAGCCTGGAAACGACCGGTGGGGTCTTCAAAGTGCAAGAAAGTGGATCCTCCATGCTTCCGGATGTTCCGAATTCTACCAATCATAACAACTTTTTTGCTTTTAAGATTCTCAAAATTCAAAATAATCTCTTTAACTTTTTGATGAGGTTTTATCTTAGATGGATAGCAAGAAGCACCTTGCTCTTCCAGGCGTTCTAATTTCTCTAATCTCTCTTTAGCAATTCTTTCAATTTGCCTCATAAAAGAATATTTTATCAAAAGAAAAAAAATAAAAAAGGGAGGCTTTGGTATGAAAATAAACTAACTGATATTTCTATTCGAATTTAATGATTTTATATGTCTCTTCTCCTAAGGGCGTTTTTACTTCTACAATATCGTCTTGTTTTTTCCCCAAAAACCCTCTCCCCAAAGGAGATTTCACCGAAATCTTCCCTTTTGACAAATCTATTTCTTCGGGAGGGACGATAATGATGTCAAATATTTTGTTTTCATTTTTTACTTTTATCTTTGAGTAAAGACTAATTTTATTGCTATTGCTCGTAGTGTTTTCCCCCTTTGTGTTTTTCAATTTCTGCTCAAGTTCGAAAATTTTTCTTTCAAGAAACTCTTTTTCCTCTCGGGCTTGTTGATATTCTGAATTTTCAGCCAAATCACCAAACGCAGCACTTCTCCTCAAGTTCTCAGCAACCAATTTCCTTTTTTCTTTTAAGCTAGAAAGTTCTCTTTCAAATTTTTGAAAGACTTCTTTTGAAATAAAATGAGTCATAGATTTTTAATTAAATCTTTGTTATATTTTATAAGATAGCGCTCTTTTGGAGGAATACTAAATGCCGCAAATGAGCGGCAAATATTATTTAATCAATTTATAGCAAATCTTTGATAAAAAGTAAATATGCTCGAAGAAAAAAGAAATATATTCCAAAAAGTTTCTCAAAAACCCGGGCAATTTTTTTCCAGGATCCCTATAAGTCCCAATGGTTATACAATCCTTTCTGTTGTCTTTGTCTTTTTCTCCTTTTATTTTCTAATAAACTATAATTTCTTTTTAGCTACTATCTTTTTTGCATTTTCAGTAATTTTAGATTTCATAGACGGGGCTGTCGCCAGATTTTCTCGAAAGGTGACAAAAATCGGAGCCTATCTTGACACAATTTGTGATCGGTATGTCGAGGCGGTTATCTTAATTGGCTTTTTATTTCTATCTTTGCCTGAGATTCTTCTCCCTGCGCCTGTCTGGATTTCTCTTGCTCTCTTTGGTTCTTTAATCACTACTTATTCAAAAGCAGCAGCAAAAGAGAAAGAATTAGTGAAAGAGGAATTTAAAAAAGGTTTTTGGGGCCGGGGCGAGAGAGTAATTTTAATTTTAATTTCAATTTTTCTTGGAAATTTTGATAATTTTTTAGTAATTTATCCTCTGATAATTTTTGCAATAGTCTCAAATCTTACTGCTTTTCAGAGAATATATCTTATCCTCCGCTTAGAAAAAGGGGATAATTTCCGGGAGGTTAGTTAATTCTTTGTTAAAACGAACGGTCCTCCTCTGACTATTGCTATCTCATGCTCAAAATGACAAGAGAGAGAATTGTCTTTGGTTCTATAACCAAAACCATCTATTGTCTTTACGACTTTCCAGTCACCCGCGGTTACTATAGGCTCAATACAAAAAACCATTCCTTCTTTAACCTTAATCCCTTTGGCCTTTTCGCCAAAATTTAGAATTTGGGGTTCCTCATGAAGCTTTTTTCCTATACCGTGGCCACAAAGTTCTCGAACTACATTAAATCCTTTACTCTCGACATATTGCTGAATAGTATAGCCGATGTCTCCTATTGTATTACCAATTTTAGAATTTTTTATTCCTATTTTTAAAGCCTCTTTTGTAACAAAAATTAACTCCTGAGCTTTTTTAGAAATCTTTCCTATCGGAACAGTAACTGCCATATCACTATGATATCCTCTCCAGTAGATTCCGAGGTCCAATGATAAAATATCCCCTTTTTTAAGGATTTTTTGTGAAGGAACGGCGTGAACTAATTCTTCGTTAAGAGAAGTGCAAAGGACTGCCGGGTAACCCTCAAAATTTAAAAAGGAGGGTTGACCTCCTCTCTCTTGGATTAGTTTTTCGGCAATCTCATTTAATTCCTGGGTAGTAATTCCTACTTTGATTTTTCTTTCCAATTCTCCCACAATTTTGGCTAGAATCCTACCACCCTCTCTCATTATCTTTATCTCCT
>PFRL01000006.1:0-12427 GCA_002788555.1 Parcubacteria group bacterium CG_4_9_14_0_2_um_filter_35_11
TAAGGTCCCGAGTCGAGCGATACCTTATATTCTTTGGAGGTTGGACACCTTTCTTTTGAAGAAAGGGGTCCAGTTGTCATTCATACTCTCTCATCTCAAGTTGTGATCGGATTTGTTTTGATACTTCAAGAATTACTGAGACAATAATTAAAATAGAGGTTCCGCCAATGGCAAAACTAAAGGCAGCAATCTCAACTCCAGTAAATTTTTGGATGAGAAATTGAATCGCCGCGGGCGAAATGGCTATAAACCCCAAAAACATGGCCCCCAAAATCAATACCCTATTTAAAATATGGTGTAAAAAATCAGCGGTCTGTTTGCCGGGACGCAAACCAGGAACAAAGCCTCCCATTTTTTGAAGATTTTCAGCTACATCATTGGGATCAAAAGTAACTGAAGTATAAAAATAGGTAAAGAGAAAAACAAGTAAAAAATAAAGAAAATTATATAACCAGGCATTTTTTAAAAAAAGATTTAGAAGGTTCGCAATTTTAGCCAACCAAGTAATAGAAGAGCCAGTAATTAAAGTGGCTACCATGCCTGGCAACATTAATATAGACAAGGCAAAGATGATTGGCATTACGCCGGCTGGGTTTATCATCATTGGAAGGTAACTTTGAACGCCTCCATACATCCGGCGCCCTCTTATCCTCTTGGCATAAGAAATAGGAACATTCCTCCGTGCCTCATTTATAATTACAACCAAGATAGTGATGACAAAAGAAGCGATAAAAAACAAAAGATAGGAAAGAATTTGGGAGGATTTCCAGGTCAAAATAATCTGTCTTAAAGAATTAGGGACGTCGGCAAGAATTCCGGCTAAAATTAAAAGGGAAATGCCGTCTCCAATTTTTTTCTCAGTAATTAGTTCGCCAATCCACATTAAAAAAATAGAACCAGCAGTAATAGTAAGAACAGAGCTCAAAAGTGCTGGTAAAGAGGAAGAGCCCAGGACTCCTTGTCTTTGAAGAAATTTTAACATACTAAAACTTTGAAGAGCGGCCAAAGGGATAGTCAGAATCCGAGCATATTGATTAAATTTTTGCCTACCAGCTTCTCCTTCTTCTTTATACATCTCTTCTAATCTCGGAAAAATTAAGCTCAAAAGTTGCATTATTACTATAGCAGTAATGTAAGGACCCATTCCGAGCATTAAGATGGAAAGTTTCTCAAGAGCGCCTCCGGTAAAGAGATTCATTAAACCAAAAAATTGATTAGCGGCAAAAAACTCTTTTAGTTTTTGGATATCAACTCCTGAAATAGGAATGTTAGCGGCTATCCGAAAAACTAGCATCATTCCTAGGACAAATAATATTCTATTCCTTAAATCTTTATATTTAAAAACAGCTAAAATCTTGTTGGGTCTCATAAAATATTAGTGTTTAAGTTTTTACTTTATTCTTCTTAGGTTTGGGGCGTGACTTTCTTTTAAATCTGTATCCTCTAATCTTGGGAATCTTTTTAATCAGGTCCCGAATTTCTGGTCTTACTTTTGCCCCCGTTCTTGCTCTTTGCCCTTTCATTCCTCGTCCACAATAGGTCCCTCGTTTTCCACCGCGGCCAACTCTTCTTTTGGACTTTCTTTTATTCAGAGGTTGAATTTGATGTAATTGCATAAAATAATTCAAGATAATGAAAAGATTATTTTTTTGCTTTTAAATAAAAGTAAAACTATTTTACTGGTAAATCATTGTAATAACTTTTTAGTTTTTTCAAGGCCTCAATTGTCGCTCTACCAATATTTATTTTATTATTAGTTTTTGTAAGCAATTTTCCGGTAATATTCGGTATACCAGCCAAATTGCAGATAGCTCTAATAACACCTCCGGCTACGATTCCTCTCCCTTTTTTTTGAGGACGAAGAAAAATCCGAGCCGAATGATATTTTATTTCTATGTCAAAAGGAATAGTCTCGTCTTTTATCAAGACATCAATTAAATTTTTCTCCGCCTTTTTTGTCGCTTTCTGAATTGCTTGTTGGACATCTCTCCCTTTTGCTACTCCTAAACCAACTTTACCTTTTTTATTACCTATTATCATTGTAGCACGAAAACGGAGATGCTTGCCGCCGGCGGTAACTCGAGTAACGCGAGCAAGGTCTAAAAGTATTGATTCAAATTCTGCTTTTTCTTGAGCCATAATTAATTTTTGGAGATTAAAATCTTAATCCTTCTTCTCTTGCCCCATCGGCCAATGATTTGATACGGCCGTGATATTTATAACCGTCTCTATCAAAAACCACCTCTTTTATTTCTTTTTTTCTTGCTTTTTGAGCAATTAACTTTCCTACTTCATAAGCAATTTTGACTTTCGACTTTTTACTTTTTAATTTTTGGGGTAACTCTTTATCGCTAGCTGCTGATATTGTCTCTCCCTTTTCATCGTTAATTAGCTGACACCATACGTGATAATTAGAACGGAAAACAGAAAAGCGAGGCTTTTTAAAAGTCCCTAAAATTCGAGCCCGGACCCGGTCTTTTCTCCTTGTTTTTTTGCTCATTTTTTCTTTTTGTAGATTCTTTACCATAAAGTTTTTATTTTACAGTGGCTGCTGCTTTTTTTCCAGCTTTTATTCTAATTATCTCATCAATATAGCGAATCCCTTTCCCTTTATAAGGTTCAGGAGGCTGAATATTTCTTATTCTCATGGCGGTAGAACCAACTTTTTCTTTATCAATTCCGGAAATTGTAATTATTTCCTTTTTTACAGAAAAAACTATTCCCTCTGCCGGAGAAATTTTAACAGGATGAGTAAACCCTACTTTTAAGACTAAGTTCTTTCCTTCAAGATTAGCTCTCCAACCAAGTCCTTCAATCTTGAGTTTTTTTTCAAACCCTTGGGTTACTCCTTCTATCATATTTTTGATATGAGCCCGCCAAGTTCCAAAAAGAGCTTTTTTCTCTTTCGGACCACTAAATTTTATAAAGAGCTGCCTATCCTTTTTTTCAACAGAAATTTCTGGGGGAAATTGCTTCTCTGATTTTCCTTTAACCCCTTCTACAGAAATGTTTCTTTCTGTGATATCAGTTTTAACATTCTCCGGAATAGAAATTGGTTTTTTACCGATTTTTGACATATTTAATTATTTTTTTTTCCAAAAAACAAAGATGGCATTTTTATATATATAACTTTTATAATTTCCTAAGCATTCACTCAAATATCTTCTGATTTCATCTTTTTGGAAAGGTCTGCCTAGTTCAAAGATTGTAAAGCCTCCTTTCAGGGGCTCCCTGATAAAGACGAATTGATAATTATCTTTTATCGTTTTTAAGACTTTTTTAGGAGACCTAAGGTGATGCAGAACTCCCCAAATTACTGCCAGCTCCCCTCGGGGAACCTCCTTTTCAATATTTAAAATCTTTGCTTTTATCCCTTTTTTTTGGGCAATTTTTATTAGTCTTTCATTAAAATCATAACCGGAACAATTTTTTGCTTCAAATATTTCCTTAAGAAGAAGGGTTGTTTTCCCATCTCCGCATCCAAGGTCGTGCATCTCTTTTTTTTTAAAATCTTCGGGCAATATTTTTCTTAAAAAATTAAGTTGTGCTTTAATATGCTGGCCAATGATGATATTATTCCCCAGGAAAGAATAAAATAAGTTTTCCAAAACCATAAATTAAATTTCTTTACCAGACCTCACATACCGCTTCTCCCCCAGTGTTTACTTTCCTTGCTTCTTTTGAGGTCAAAAGACCTTTTGGGGTAGAGACTATTAAAATTCCGTGTCCAGCTTTTGGTAAATATAGTTCCTTTTTTTCCAAGTAAATCCTCCTTCCGGGTTTTGATATCAGTTTTACTCCATGAATCTTGGGAGTTTTGTTGTCATATTTTAATTTTATGACTATCCTTTTTTTATTCCTCCCCCTTTTTTTTGTCTCTCCAACAAATCCTTCTTTTTCTAAAATTTTAGCAACGTTAAATTTAAAATTGGAATAAGGAACGCTAATTGTCTCTTTCTTGACTGCTTGGCCATTCTTTATTTTAATTAACATCTCTATAATCTGGAGCATAGAAATTGATACATTTTACCAAGAACTCTTTTTAACCCCTGGCAAAAGACCTTTATTGGCTAATTCTCTAAAACAAATTCGACATATGCCGAATTCCCTCATATAACCTCTCCTTCTGCCACATCGAAAACAGCGTCGGACGACTCGGCTTTTATATTTTGGTATTCTTTGAGCACGAACTATCTGAGACTTTTTTGCCATATTATTTTCCAATATTTCAAACTTTTTTATCTCTCTTTTAATGGGAATCCCATCAATTTGAAAAATTGAATAGCTTCTTCTTTGCTCTTGGCATTGGTGACTATCGTCACTTCCAACCCAAAAGCAACCTTAGCCTTCTCTGGTTGAATTTCGGGAAATACTATATGCTCTCCTATTCCTATTGTCAAATTTCCCCTTTTGTCAACAGTTTTAAAAGAAATACCCCGAAAGTCACGGGAGCGGGGAAGGACAACATTAATTAATCTCTCCAAAAATTCGTAAGCTCGATTTTTCCTTAGGGTAATTTTCGCTCCTACTATCGAATTCTTTCTTGTTTTGAATCCTGATATAGCTTTTTTTGCTCTAGTTAAGATGGGCTTCTGGCCAGAAATGAGCGCTAAATCATTTAAAACGCCTTGAATTATTGGCTCTCTCTTTGAAGGGTCGAGATTTCCAAGGATCTTGCCAATCCCGGTATTAATTACCACTTTTATAATCCGGGGAGTGACAAGGTTATTTTTGTATCCAAAAAGTTCTCTCATTTTTGGAATAACTAAATTTTGATACTTTTCTTTCAGCATAAATTATAAAAATTCTTTTTTACATTTTTTACAAGAACGATACTTCTTCCCGCTGCGTAAGATATGCCCAACACGGGTAGGTTTTTTACATTTAGGGCAAATTAGTTTCACGTTAGAAATGTCCAAAGGCGCAGGGATTGCCACGATTTCTCCTTTTTCTCCTTCTTTTTTGGGCCGAAGATGTTTCTTCTTAAGATTTAAACCCTCAATAATAATTTTGTCTTCTTTGGGTAAAACTTTAATAATTTTACCTTTTCTTTTTTTATCTTTGCCTTTGATAATTAAAATTTGGTCACCCTTTTTTAACTGCATATTAGCTTATACTACTACGCTAGCCATTGCTATTATTTTTTCAAAACCTTTTTCTTTTAAAATTTGCGGGACGGGCCCGGTGATGCGATTGCCTTTTGGGATTTTAGTTTCCCCTTCTAAGATTATCGCGGCATTGTCATCAAATCTTAAATAGACACCGCTTGGTAATCGAAAAGGAAACTTCTGGCGAACTATTATTGCGCGGACAACTTCTCCTTTTCTAACAGCTCTTCTTGGTTCAGCTTTTTTGACCGAGGCGACAATTATATCACCAATTTTGGCATAGCGGTGCCTAGTTCCTCCTAAGATTGTAAAGCATCGAATGAACTTTGCCCCGGTATTATCGCAGATTTTTAAATTTGTTCCTACCTGAATCATAAATTTTAAAATTTATTAGGTCAAACGTTTTGCTATCTCCCATTTCTTTCCTTTAGAAAGTGGTCTTGTCTCCTTAATAATTACTTTATCTCCAATTTTAGACTCATTTTTCTCATCGTGAACCTTATAGTTATTGGTTTTTCTATATCTTTTTTTATATTTTGGGTGGTGAACCCATCTCTCTACTGCGACCACCACAGTTTTTTTCATCTTGTTCGAGATTACAACACCGGTTAAAGTTTTTTTAGGCATAATAATTTAAAAATTCAATATTAAGATTTTGGCTTTTGAGATTTTGATTTTAAGGTAATTATTGTTAATATTCTGGCAATATTTTTTTTGATATTTTTTATTTCACTAACATTTTTTAACTTATCTTGAGAGAGTTCAAAACGAAGCTGGCGGAGTTTTTCCCTTTTTTCCTGCAACAGTTTCTTTAAAGATTCTTGAGTTTTGTCTTTTAGCTCTTTTATTTTCATAGATTTCTCAATTTTAGCCTTCTATAATCTTAGTTTTTACTGGTAATTTTCCCCCCGCCTCTTTTAAGGCGGCTCTTGCTATATCTTTTGGTACTCCATCTATCTCAAAGAGGATTCTCCCTGGTTTTAGAGGATAAACATAATGAGAGACGCTTCCTTTCCCTCCTCCCATGCCTACCTCGTTACCTTTAAATGTTACTGGCTTGTCAGGAAAAATTCTTATCCAAATTTTCCCTTTGTCTTTAAGATGTCGCAAAATCACCCTCCTGGCTGCTTCAATTTGGGAAGAACGTATCCAGCGACTTTCGAGAGCCTTAAGGCCTATACTCCCGAAAGCAAGATCAGTTGCCCTCTTCTCTACTCCTTTAGTATGCCCTTTTTGTATTTTGCGATGCTTGACACGTTTTGGATATAACATACAACTTTTTAAAAACTCACTTTTAAAGAGAGTACTAAGAAGATTTTTCTCCCTTATAACGGGTTTTGCCCGGTATATCGGCTTCTCCCTTATAAATCCAGACTTTGATTCCTACACTCCCATAGGTACATTCAGCTCTCGCTTCTCCATAGTCTATATCTGCTCTTATTGTCTGCAAAGGTAATCTCCCTTTTCTAAAAAGTTCGTTCCTACCAATCTCTACTCCATCTAATCGACCTTTGACTCGAATTTTTATGCCCTTTATCTTTCCTCCTTGCAAAGCTCTTCCTATAGCTCTTTTTACTGCTCTTTTGTAGGGAACTCTTCTCTCAAAATCGATAGCAATCTGTTGAGCCAATAAAGAAGCGCTAATTGACGGTTCTCTCACCTCTTCTATATCAATTTTGACCTCTTTTTTACCCAATACTTTGGAAATCTTTTTGGATAGCGTTTCTACTCCTCCTCCTCCTCTACCAATTAGAAGACCCGGTCTTGCTGTTCTTATAATAATATTTATTTTTTCTCCCAGCCTTTTTATATTAATTTTCTCTATCACGCCTTTGTTAAATTCCTTTGTTAAAACTTCTCGAATTTTCCAATCTTCTTTTAAGTTCTCTTTATATTTTTTGTCAGAAAACCAATTAGAGTCCCAGTCTTGTGTGACACCTATTCTAAAAATTTTGGGATAAACTTTATGAGTCATAGATTAAAATAAAGCTATTTAAAAATCACCTTTTAGCTTTTTTGTCTCTTTTTGGGTCCACCTTCTCTAGAAATCTTCTCGTCTAAAATCATAGTAATATGACTAGCTTTCTTTTGAATTTGGTGAGCCATTCCTCGAGATACTGGCATCAACCTCTTTAATTTTGGCCCTTCGTCTACAATAATTTTTTTGATGTATAACGAACTAAGTCTTTTTTCGTCAAAATTAAACTTTTTCTTAGCGTTAGCGATAGCGGAATTCAAAAGTTTTACAACAGGTTTAACTGCTCTTTTATTTAAAAACTTAAGCTCGTTTTCCGCATCTTGAACTTCCAACCCCGAAATTAAATTAGCAACTAATCTGACTTTTCGGGGCGCCATTCTCAAATAATTTAAAGAAGCTTTTATTTCCATATATAGAAGATTAGGATTTTTTCTCTGGCGGTAAACTAGATTTTGCTGTCGTCTTTTGCAATTCGGTTTTTTCTAATTCTCTTTCCATTCTTCCACCATGCCTCTGAAATTTAGTTGTTGGTGAAAATTCTCCTAGCTTGTGGCCGACCATCTCTTCTCGTATTTTTACTAAAATGAACTCTTTGCCATTATGGACAAGAAAAGCAAGACCTATCATCTCTGGGGTAATAGTGGATTCGCGAGACCAAGTTTTTATTGGCTCTCTACTTTTGGACTGGACTGCTCTTTTTATCTTTCTCTCGAGCTTTGGATTAATATAAGGACCTTTTTTAAGACTTCTTGGCATAAGTTTTATAAATATCTTTTAGTATTTAAAATTGTTTTTATCTTCTCCTCTTCACAATAAATTTATCTGACCATTTATGTCTTTTCCTTGTCTTTTTACCATGAGCGGGTTTACCCCAAGGAGTTTTGGGGTGAATAAGACCAATTGATGTTTTCCCTTCTCCTCCTCCATGGGGATGGTCACAAGGATTCATTGCTGCTCCTCGAACGGTAGGTCTAATACCCCTGTGCCTTGTTTTTCCTGCCTTCCCTAAAATCTCGGTTTTATGGTCAACATTGGAAACTCTTCCAATTGTAGCAAAACATTCGGTGAGAACTAGGTGAACTTCTTTGGAAGGTAAGGATAGGGTAGCATATTTTTCTTCTTGGGAAAGAATTTGAGCAGCCGTACCGGCGCTCCTGACAATTTTTCCTCCTTGGCCCGGAGTAAGTTCGATATCAAAAATAAAAGTACCGGCTGGAATATTTTTAATCTGCAATCTATTGCCTGGTTTAATAGGAGTTGTCTTGTCACAGATAACTTTGTCTCCGATTTTAATATCTCCGGGGGCCAATCGGTAGTATCTGGTCCCGTCATCATATTTCAAGAGCATGATAAAGGCTGAACGATTAGGATCATATTCCAAGGCCTCAACTATAGCTGGGATTCCTATTTTCTCCTGGGCAAAATTTATTCTTCGATAATTATTTTTCTCCCCGCCGCCTCGATGACGAATAGTAATTCTACCGGTCTTACCTCTGCCGGTAATCTTTTTTAAAGGTGAAGTTAGCCCTTTTTCGGGCTCTTTTTGAGTCAAAGATGAATAATCCTGGACAATCATCCCCCTCTGACCTGGTGTAACTGGTTTTTTCATTTTCATAAAATTTAAAACTCCTGGAATTATTTAGAAACTACTTCTAATTTTTGCCCTTTTTCCAAGGTAACAATTGCTTTTTTGTATCCTCCTTTTTCTCCTTCAGTCTTCCCCAATCTTATTTTCTTTGCTGGAACTGTAATAATATTTATTTTTTCAACCCGGACTTTATACAATTCTTCAATCGCTCTTTTTATATTATTTTTATTAGCTCGAGGGAAGACTTTAAATAAATACTTTCCTTCTCCTTCTAATCTGGTACCTTTCTCGGAAATTATTGGTTCTTTTAAGACTGAAAAGGCGATGTTGCTTTTTCCTATCTCTTTTTTTCTACTTTCCTTTATCTCTTTTTTAAAATCTTCCTGTTTTAGTTTTTGTACTTTTTCAGTAGTTTTCTCTTTTTTGACAAAATGGGGTCGGAGCTTCTCTTTCTTTTTTCTTTGGAATGGAAGAGTAATCATAAGTTTTATCTTTTAAGTTGTCTTATCGCTTCTTTCTCGATTATTAAATATTTATTTTCTAATAAAATATAAGGGTTCAAAGAATTAATACCCACCAAAGACACATTTTCTATATTTCTAGCTGCTCTCAAAAGGTGTTCTTCTTTTTGAGCTAAGACAAAAAGGGTTCTTTTTTTATCTATGTCTTTTTTTATCTTAGTAAGATTTTTCAAAATTTTAGCAAAATTTTTAGTTTTTGATTCTAAGAGTCTTATTTTTTCTATAAAGATGATTTCGCCTTCTTTAAATTTTTGAGAGAGGACCATAAAGAGAGCTTTTCTCCTACTTTTTTTGGAGAGTTCTATTTTATATTTTTTTTCGGGACGTGGACCAAAAGTAATTCCACCTTTCCGCCAAATAGGGGAACGAATCGAACCGTGACGAGCTCTGCCGGTGCCTTTCTGGCGCCAGGGTTTCTTTCCTCCCCCCCTTACCTCGCTTCTGTCTTTGGTTTTAGCAATGGGTTGGCGAGAAAGCTTTTGATAATATAAAATGGTTTGATGCAGAAAATCGGGAGCAAGAGCAATAGAAAAAACTTTGTCTGGTAAATCGACTTTCCCTATTTTTTCCCCTTCTTGGTTCAAAAGATCGGCTTGCATAAAAGTTTTTAAAGGTTACTTACTTAGAATCTCTAATAATGTTCCTTTGGTCCCTGGAACAGCTCCTTTTATTCCTATCAAGTTCTTTTCCTTATCAATTTTTATTACCTTTAAATTTTTTACTGTCATCCTTTTATTTCCCATCCTTCCGGCCATTTTTTTCCCTTTGAATACTCTTTCCGGTCCTGATTGGCCAATAGAACCGGGCATTCTCAGCATGTGCTTGGTTCCGTGGGTTTTTGGTAAACCAGCAAACCCCCAACGCTTTACCACTCCCTGAAATCCTTTACCCTTGGAAAGACCTGAAATTTTTACTATATCTCCTTCTGAAAACACTGTTACATCTATTTTAGCTCCACTTTTTAATTTTTGGTTTTCCTCTGTAGCACCTTGGAACTCTCTTAAATATCTAAAACCTTTTTCCTTCTCAGTTTTTTTAATATGCTTTGTTTTTTTCTTTATAAACCCGACTTGCATTGCCTCATATTCATCTTTCTCTTTAGTTTTAATTTGAGTAACAAAACAAGGACCGGCTTCAACCCAGGTCAAGGGGATGACTTTTCCTTTTTCATCGAATATCTGGGACATTCCTATTTTTCTTCCTAAAATAAATTTCATAAACTTATTTTTACCTTGGTATTTTTATAAATTTTCGACCCAGTTGTAGTGAACAAAAAAACTGGGACAGCCCCAGTTTTTACTTGACAGACTGAATCCCTGATAGAAAACTTAATCAAATAAATAATATATTTCCATGAACCTTTTACCAAATTGAATCAGATTATTTTCTGAACCCAGTAGTGAGAGTCCTCTACTACTGGGTGAATACTACATTTTAATTTCTATGTCAACTCCCACTGGTAAATTAAGGTTTTGGAGACTATCCATAATCCGTCGATTAGGGTTTAAAACATCGATTATCCTTTTGTGAATTCTCATCTCAAATTGCTCTCTAGCGTCTTTGTGAACGAAAGTTGAGCGATTGACGGTGAACTTTTGAATTTCTGTCGGTAAGGGGACAGGACCGATTACTTTGACTCCCTGGCGGAGTACCACATCAATAATTTGTTTTGCCGAACTATCAACTACCCGATGGTCGTAAGCTTTGATTTTAATCCTAATCTTTGGGAGAATTTGATTCTCCTTGGCAGTTTTCCTCTTACTATTTTTTTCTTCCTTTACTACCATTGCTATTGTCCTTCGATAGACTCAAGATAATCCTGAATTTGTTGAAGGATTGATAAAGGTCCCCTTTATTTAATTATTTTTGTCGCCACTCCTGCCCCTACTGTCTTCCCTCCTTCTCTGATAGCGAACCGCTGCTGTTCTTCCATGGCGGCGGGCGTAATTAACTTGACACTAAGATTTACAGTGTCTCCAGGCATCACCATTTCTGTCCCTTGAGGTAAAGTAACTTCTCCTGTTATATCGGCGGTCCTTATGTAAAATTGAGGCTTATAACCAGTGAAAAAGGGAGTGTGTCTTCCTCCTTCTTCTTTTGACAAGATATAGACCTGGCAATCAAAATCAGTGTGAGGAGTGACCGTTCCTGGTTTTGCCAAAACCTGGCCTCTTTCGACATCTTCTTTTTTAAAGCCCCTCAAGAGTGCCCCTATATTATCCCCCGCTCTTGCCTCATCAAGGGTTTTGTTAAACATCTCAATTCCTGTAATAACTGTCTTTTGGGTAGGCTTTATTCCTATAACTTCGACCTGGTCATTCAAATGGAGCACTCCTCTTTCCACCCTGCCGGTAGCAACCGTTCCACGTCCTTCAATAGAGAAAACATCTTCCACCGCCATTAAAAATGGCTGATCGAGAGATCTCTTGGGTTCGGGAATATATTCGTCCAACGCCTTTACCAGATCAAAAATAGGCTTTAAAGCTTTGTCATCTTTCGATTTAGCATCCAGGGCTTTTAAAGCAGAACCTCTAATAACCGGAATATCTTTTCCGGGGAATTCATATTTTGTCAAAAGTTCTCTGGTCTCTTCTTCTACTAAATCCACTAATTCAGGGTCATCTACAGCGTCGGTTTTATTCAAAAAGACAATGATTGATGGTACACCAACCTGGCGAGCAAGTAGAATGTGCTCTTTGGTTTGGGGCATCGGACCGTCAGGCGCGGAGACAACTAAAATTGCTCCATCCATCTGGGCGGCGCCGGTAATCATGTTTTTAATGTAGTCAGCATGCCCAGGACAATCAATATGGGCATAATGACGCTTTTCTGATTCGTACTCCAGATGAGAAATGTTGATAGTAAGCCCTCTCTCTTTTTCTTCGGGGGCTGAGTCAATCTGGCCAACTGTTTTTTCAGCAACTTCAAAACCTGCCAAGTGCAGGGCGTGTAATATTGCCGCTGTTAATGTAGTTTTTCCATGGTCGACATGACCAATAGTTCCTACATTTAAGTGTGGCTTTCTTCTTTCGAATTTCTTTTTTTCTGCCATAGAAAAGAATAAATTTAAATTATATTTCTGAGCACATAATTTGTTATGCGCTCGACCGAGCACAAAATTTTTGTGCTCTGGTATCTATTTTATTTTTGACCTTTAAGACAAGTTTGCCCAATAGTAGAAAATTCTCACTACTGGGTTTAATTTTAATAAATAAGGCACAAAAGTCAATAC
>PFRL01000006.1:12466-20774 GCA_002788555.1 Parcubacteria group bacterium CG_4_9_14_0_2_um_filter_35_11
TCCTTGGACTATTTCTTCTCGAATATTCTTTGGAACGATATCGTAATGGTCAAATTCCATGGTGAAAATCCCTCTTCCTTCGGTCAAAGACCGCAAGGATGTAGCATAACCAAACATTTCTGCTAAAGGAACTTTGGCATTAATTAGTTTTAAATTTAAGATACTTTTTGTTTCTTCGATTTTTGCTCGACGAGCCGAAAGATCTCCAATTACATCTCCAAAAAACTCTTCTGGAGCCCTTGCTTCTAATTTCATTATCGGCTCAAGCAAAACCGGACTAGCTCTCCCGGCTGCTTTACTAAGGGCAATCGAACCGGCGATTTTAAAAGCGAAATCTGAAGAATCAACTTCGTGGAAAGACCCGTCAAAAAGAGTAGCCCGAAAATCAATTAAAGGATATCCGGCGAGAACACCTTTATCTTTGGCTTCCTTCGCTCCTTTTTCAACCGCGCTAATAAATTCCCTAGGAATAATTCCTCCTTTAATAGCATCAATAAATTGGTAGCCTTCCCCCCGCCCCCTTGGTTCAATTCTTAGCCAAACATGCCCATATTGTCCTCTCCCGCCGGATTGGCGAATATATTTACCTTCTGCCTCGGCCTCTCTTAAGATTGTCTCTTTGTAAGCCACCTGAGGCCGTCCAACATTCACCTCGGTCCCGAATTGTCTTTTCAATCTGTCTACTATAATTTCAAGGTGCAGTTCTCCCATCCCGGAGATAATTGTCTCCCTAGTCTCTGGATCAACTTTGACTCTAAAGGTAGGGTCCTCTAAGGCTAACTTTTTAAGAGAAATAGCCAATTTCTCTTCGTCATCTTTGGTCTTGGGCTCAATTTTTGATGAGATTACAGGTTCAGGAAAAGTAATCGCTTCAAGGACAATTGGATGGTCTTTATCAGATAAAGTATGGCCAGTTGAAGTATTCTTTAAGCCAACGGTTGCAGCAATATCGCCAGAGAAAACTTCTTCAATATCTTCTCTGGCATTGGCATACATTCTTAAAACTCGACCAATCCTCTCTTTTTCTTGGGTAGTGGTATTTAAAAGGTAGGATCCTTTTTTAAAATGCCCCGAATAAACTCGGAAGTAAACCAAATTACCAGCGTAAGGATCATCCGAGACTTTAAAGGCGAGGGCAGAAAATGGTTCTGCGTCATCAGTTTTCCTTTCAATGGCTTTGCCCGTTTTGGGGTCAGCTCCTTTAATGCTTGGTAAATCAAGGGGAGAAGGTAAAAAATCTACTACTGCATCAATGAGAGGCTGAACGCCTTTATTTCTGAAAGAGGCGCCGCAGAGGACTGGAATTAATTTATAATTAATAACCCCCTCTCTTAATACTTTTTTTAGTTCATCTATAGAGATTTCTTTTTTAGATAAATATTTTTCTAAAAGTTTTTCGTCTTCAACAACAACTTTTTCTATAAGTTTTTTGCGCCATTTTTTAGCATTCTCCAATAATTCCGCAGGGATATCTTTCTCTTTTACAATTTCGCCAAATTCTCCTTCAAAATATAAGGCCCTCATCTTTAATAAATCAATTATCCCTTTAAAATTCTCCTCCAGCCCAATAGGAAGTTGAATGGCTATGGCATTAGGAGTTAATTTTTGCCAAATAGACTCCAAACTTTTTTCAAAAGAAGCCCCCATCCTGTCCATTTTATTTGCAAAGCAAATTCTGGGGACGTTAAACTTATCTGCCTGATGCCAAACTGTTTCGGATTGGGGCTCAACTCCTGAAACTCCATCAAAGATTACCACTGCTCCGTCCAAAACCCGAAGAGATCTTTGAACTTCGGCGGTAAAATCAATGTGCCCTGGGGTATCAATAATATTAATTTGATACTCAGGTTTTTTTTCTTTCTTTAGGTACCCTCTCTCTAAGTATTCTTCTGGTGTCCAATAGCAAGTAACGGCCGCGGATTTTATTGTTATTTTCCTCTCCTTTTCCTGAATCATATAATTTGTGACCGTTGTCCCTTCGTCAGTGCTACCGAGTTTATGGGTAATCCCAGTGTAAAACAAAAACCGCTCAGTGGTTGTAGTCTTCCCGGCACTAATGTGAGCGATAAAACCAATATTACGATATTTTTCAAGAGGATAAGATCTTGGCATAAAGGTTTTGTTTACCCTGCAGTAGAGAAATCTCACTACAGGGTTTATCTCCTAGCTAAATGGGCGAAAGCTTTATTGGCTTCAGCCATTTTTTCCACGCCAATTCTCTTTTTTACTGCCCCTCCTCCGCCTTTGGCTGCCAAGATTAATTCTTCGGCTAATTTTTTCTCCATTGGTTCTCCCTTTTTCTTTTTGGCTGCTTCTAAAATCCAGTCTATCGCCAAATAAACTTGCCTTTTCTCATTAACTTCCATGGGGACTTGGTAGGTCGCCCCACCTACTCTTTTGGGTTTTGTGTTCATCCTAGGCGAGGCTTCTTTAATCGCCTGATTAAAAACTTCAAGAGGATCTTTTTTTGTTTTCTCTCCAATGTAATTGAAGGCCTTATAGACAATCTTTTGGGCTAGAAACTTTTTCCCTTTTCTCATGGTCATATTTATAAATTTGGAAATAAGCAAATTATTATATTTTGGGTCAGGCTGAAGCATAAATTAAAAAATATTTATTAAAAATAAAAGATAAACTAGGATTCTTTATCCTCATTTATTTAATAGGGTCAAATCGTTACTTTTCCTTTCCCTCCCCCTTACTCTTTTCCGTCTTGGCACCATATTTGGACCTTTGTTTTTTTCTCCCCTTTACTCCCTCACTATCGAGGACTCCTCTTATAATATGATAACGAACACCAGGGAGGTCCCTTACTCCCCCCCCTCGGATTAAAACAATTGAGTGCTCTTGGATATTATGTCCCTCACCAGGGATATAAGCAGTTACTTCCATACCATTTTGAAGACGAACCCTAGCCACTTTACGAAGACCAGAATTCGGTTTTTTGGGAGTAGTAGTAAACACCTTAGTACAAACTCCTCTCTTAAGAGGCGAAGGGTAATTCACCGGCCTATTCTTTAGAGGATTAAAACCAAAGGAAAGAGCTGGAGATTTGGCTCTATTTTTTTTAGATTTTCTGGCTTTTTTTATTAATTGATGAATTGTGGGCATATAAAAGAGAAAATAAGAACCTTGCCTTCAGCAAAAACCTTGTTTTTCGAGCGTAGCGAGAAAAACAAATCAAGCGTCGAGCGTTCAACAATCTAAAGTATCAAAAAATCTTAAAAAGATCAAGACCTCTCGATATGCTTATCTAATATTTCAAAAACAACTTTGATTTAATTATTTATTTTAGCAAGTTTTTTAGCGGGATACGGGAGTCGAACCCGTCTTCCTACCTTGGGAAGGTAGTGTTGAACCGCTCAACTAATCCCGCAAAACTTCCAACAGAATCAAGAGAGCGTTAGATATCCTGTGGGTCTAAATACACTCACTCTCTCTTAAAAATCTCTCGGAACTTTTGAAGGACGCGCCCGAAGAAACTTTCAGTTTCAGTTTCATTACTTTTAGTTTGGGAGAAGTCTTCTCCTTCAGGAACCACAACAATTACTTTCTCTCCCGGGCTGACAAGGTTCAATTTTTCTTTCACAATCCTGACAAGATATCTTTCGTCCCGGAGATAATCCAAAACCTCTTTTAAGTTTCCCTTTCTTCCCTCCTCCTCTTTAATTTTTTCTTCTTGAACTACCAAGGTATTTCTGGCAAAATTCCATTCTTTAAACTTTTCGAAGCCAATCTTTACCATCGCCGAGAGAATTAATATTAATACAAAGAAAACTAATTTTGAAGAAAAAATTGTAAAAATATTTTTCTTTTTCTTATTATGGCTAAACCCTCTTTTCATGATACAATTATTATATTCTCCGGCTTAAGAAAAATCAATCTTTGACTTTTATGTACGATGTTGTTGTTGTCGGTGGAGGAGCCGTCGGGTTGTATCTTGCTAGGAAATTTGCCGAAAAAAATAGTTCGGTCTTGCTTTTAGAAAAAAAAGAAAAAATAGGTCAAAAACCATGTTCTGGTCTTGTCTCCTCTAAAATTTTTGAATTTATAAATAAAGGAGAAGACGATTTTATAGAAAATGAGTTTTTGAAAGCTCGAATTTGGCTTGAAGGGAACTTTTTTGATTTTAATGGCAAGGCCCTTCTTTTAAACCGCGAAAAGCTTGATAAATATTTCTTCGAGAAAGCAAAAAAAGCTGGTGTTGACATTCGACTCAAAAAAGAGGTCAGAAAAATAGAGGAAAAAGAGGCATGGGTAGAGATCTTATTAGAATCGGGGGAAAAAATTCAAGGGAAAATTATCGCCGGTTGCGATGGAGCGGTCTCAACAGTCGCCCAGAATCTTAACTTGCCCAAGCAAGAAAAACTGTTATTGGGATTAATTGGGTACCAATTTAAAAATTGTCAAGAAGACTTTAAAAATAATTTCCCCGAATTATTTTTCTCAAAAAATTTTCCTGGATTTTTTGCTTGGAGAATCCCCCGTACCCGGAATATCGAATGGGGGACAGCTCTTCCCCCTCAACAAAAGCCAGGAGAAAAACTGAGAAAGTTTTTGAAGGAAAAAAAAATAGAAATAGAAAAAATTGAAAGTGCTTTAATCCCTATCTTTCCACGAAAAAGAATAGTTACAAAGCGCTGTTTTCTTTGCGGAGATGCTGCTGGCCAAATAAAGCCAGCAACTGGCGGTGGCCTAATTTATGGATTGTTGGCAGCCAAGATGGCTAGTATATTTATCGACCCTGCCAAACCCCAGACCTTTCTTTACGAAAAACAATGGACAAAAAATCTCCAAAGAGAGATTTTTTGGGGGGGTTTATTAAGAAAATCTTATCATCTTCCAACCTTCCTAAAAAAAATAGGCCTTTTATGGCTTAAAAATAAGAAAAACTTAGACCAAGATAGACCCTCAACAATGTTTACCCCGTAGTGAAATTTTTCTACTCTGGGGCTTAAAGAGTTTTGGGCATTAAAACATAAAGATAAGTCTTATCACCCACCGGTCTTAAAATTGTCGGGGAAGTAGCCTCATTTACTCCCAGGAACACTTCGCTTGAATCAATAACCCCCAGACCATCCAAAAGGTATCTCCAGTTAAAAACAATCTCAATAGACTTCCCTTCAATTTTCCCATCTAATTTAGAATGAACTTCTCCTACTTCAGCAGAAGCGGAAGAGATTAAAAGGGGTTTTGGCGGCTCAAATTTTAGTTTTACGTCCTGAATCCGACTCGAGAAAAGACTAGCAATTTTAATTTTTCTTTGAAATTCCTCTTTATCAATAATGGCTTGAGTGCTAATTTTTTGAGGAATAATTCCTTCGTATTCCGGGTATTGTCCATCAATTAAGCGTGAGATGAGACTAATCTGCGGGTCAAGAGGGTTTTGGGGGATAAATTCAAAACCTATCTGAGATGATTCAATAATAACTCTGATTATCCCCTTTAAATTAGAAAGAATATAAGCAAGTTCCACAGCAGTCTTTTGAGGGATAATTACCTCCTTCTTTTCTACCTCTTGAGGTAGGGATAATTTCTTTTCTCCGAGGCGAATACTATCAGTCCCAACTAATGTCAAAGTGTCTCCTTTCGTTTTAAAAAAAACTCCAGAGATTTCCACCCGAGAATCAGAGGGAGAGATTATATGGCTTACTTTAGAAAGCCCGTTAAAAAGTTCTGAACTTTCTATTTGGGTGAGAGGTTTTTCTTTAACTTTTGGTAAGATTGGAAACTCTTTAGGGTTTTGTCCTAAAATTTTTGCTTGGAACCCTTTTGATTTTACACTTATTGTCAAATCTTTTTCTTCGATTTTGATTTCTCCCTTAGGGAGCGAAGAAATGAAATCAGAAAAGATTTTTCCCGGAACGGTAATTTTACCTTCTTTTTCTGATTTGACAGGTAACGATAAAGAAAGCCCGATTTCTAAATTTGTCGAAGAGACTAAAAGAAGGTTTTGTTTTATCTCCAAAAGAATATTATTTAAAATTGGTAAAGTTAAATTACTTCCACAAAGGCGCGTTGCTAAAGAAACTATTCTTTTCATCTTTTCAGAGTTTATAGTAAGTTTCATATAAATATTAGTTTATTATAACTAATCCTGGGGAAAAGTGCAAAATTTTGATTTTTGCAAGAAGGAGAAAAGAGATTGGCCAAAATCTTTTTGAAAAATCTGGGGATAATATGGGGATGTTTTTAGGTGTTGTATAACCTTTCTTTTATTGTCTCTAAGGTTTTGACAAAATCCCCATCTTTTTTAACTTTTTCCCCAATTTTTTCACAAGCATAACCAACCGTTGTATGGTCTTTGTTCCCTAATTTAACCCCTATCGAGGGTAATGATAAATTAAGTTCTTCTCGGAAAAGGTACATAATGACCTGTCGGGGGAAAACTACCTCCCTTTTTCGACTTTTTGACAAAATTTCTTTCGGGGGGACATTAAAAAAATCGCAGACGTTTTCGATTATCTTTTCAGGCGAGATTCTCTTTTTCGGTTCTTCAATAATATCTTTTAAGCTCTTTCTCACTTTCTCGAGACTGTTTTCCCTTTCGAAAATAACCAACGATCGGGTTAAGGCCCCTTCTAACTCTCTAATATTTTTTTTGACATTTCCGGCAATAAACTCGAGAATCTCTTTTGGCAAGGCAGTTTCTCTCTCTTCTAATTTCTGCTCTAAAATAGCTACCCTCTCTTCAAAATCAGGGAAAGTGATATCAGCCACCATTCCTCCTTCAAATCGGGAGCGAAGTCTTTCTTCGATTCTCTCAATGGCTCGGGGGGGACGGTCTGAAGAGAGCACAATTTGCTTCCCCACCTCGGTTAAATTGTTAAAAATTCGAAAGAAAACATCTTGGGTTCTTTCTTTGCCGGCAATGAATTCAATATCGTCAATAATTAAGGCATCAAATTGACTATAATTAGCAACAATTTTCTCGATACTCCCCTCTCTGATATTAGAGATGACCTCACTGGTGAAATTTGGACAAGGGACATATTTCACTCTTCTCTTTTTTTGAAAATCAATAACTTCATTGCCGATTGCTTCTAAGAGATGAGTTTTCCCTAAGCCAACCTTGCTATAAATAAAGAAAGGATTATACTCTAACTTCAATTTTCTTTTGGTATTTCCTAAATTTAGAGTTGTATTTATTAAATTTTTACTGATAGAGATAGCACAGGCGTGGGCTAGTTGATTAAAATTACCTACTACAAAGTTAGAGAACTTATACCGAGGATTCAAACCGGAAAGGCGATTTTGGTAAAATTCGATTTTAGGTTGAGCAAGATCATTTTTTCTTCCAACTTTTTGGCTCTTTGCACCTTCTTGGTTTAAAACAACATATTTTATTTTTTTGATCTTCGGGGAAAATTGCCGAAGGGACAGGAGAAGCTCTTTGTTAAATTTATTTTGGAGCCATTCTCTAACAAAAATATTAGGAACTGCCAGGATTACTTCGCTGGTCTTTATTTTTTTGATAGTGGTATTTCGAAACCAGGTAGCAAAAGTTGGCTTGGAGAGCTTTCCTTCAAGGTTGGCCAGGACCGATTGCCACAATAAGGAGTTGTCCATAAGAAATTTGGTATTGATAAAATTGATGAATTATTGTAGATTCTCGAGGGAAATTAGTCAAGGGAGAAAATGGGGAAAAGCTGGGGAAAACTCTAAATGCCCCCAATAAATTTTACTATCTAATTGGATTCTTTTATTAATCTCTGCTAATATGTTAAAATATTGAAATATAAAAAGGCTTATGACTTACATCTGGCATCCTAAAAAGAAAAAAAGAAAAAGAACTCACGGCTTTTTGAAGAGAATGAAGAAACCATGGGGGAGAAAAGTTCTTCAAAAAAGGAGGGAGAAAAAAAGAAAACAACTGACAGTATAACTTCAATTGCTTTTTGTGTTGTCTAAGACCCACAGGTTAAAGAAAAAAGAAATAGAAAACGTCTTTAAAAAGGGGAGAACATATCGGGGGAATTTTTTAATTTTGAAGATTAAAAAAAATTCTCTTTCTCTTTCGCGTTGGTCATTTATTGTTCCTCTTTCTACTCCCCGAACAATAGTTAAGCGAAATAAGCTCAAACGACAATTAAGAGAAAACCTGCGAAAGAAGTTAAAAATAATTAAGCCCGGCTTTGATGGAATTATTCTCTCTTTACCAGCTGCTTTTATAAAAAAATATTGGGAGGTAGATAAAGAAATAGATAAGCTATTACGTCTCGCTAATATATACGAATAAAAGTGCTAATATGTGCGAATATTCGCAAAAATTCGCACAAAAATTAGTACAAATTCGCGATTTATATGA
>PFRL01000006.1:20780-21143 GCA_002788555.1 Parcubacteria group bacterium CG_4_9_14_0_2_um_filter_35_11
TTAGTTTTATTTTTCAAGAAGTATTATACAGACCTCTTCTGAACCTTTTGGTCTTTTTTTATCAGCTCCCTTATGTTGATTTTGGGATGGCGATTTTATTTATAACTATTTTAAGCAGAATTTTAATTTGGCCTCTTAGTTCTAAAATGATTAAAGACCAAAGAGAAAGCCAAATAAAAAGTCAGGACATTCGGGAAAAGCTAAAAGAGGTTCAAGAAAAATATAAGGGGGATGTCGCTCGTCAAAACGAGGAAGTAGTTAAGATTTGGAAGGAGATGAAGTTTAATCCGCTGGCGGGTTTTGCTCCGATGATAATCCAAATTATAATTATGATTGCTCTTTACCAAGTTTTAAGGGCAGTGA
>PFRL01000020.1 GCA_002788555.1 Parcubacteria group bacterium CG_4_9_14_0_2_um_filter_35_11
AATTTTTGGTTTAGTAATATCGCAAAGTAATTTTATCCCTCCCCTATTGTAAGCCCCCATCTCGCAAATGAAAATTTCGTGTTCCGGTTTTAAATCATTTAAAATACATTGAGAAACTCCGACTTCTGAGTTTTGATGCTCTTTAGTTTTAAGGACATTAAATTTTTCAGCTAAAATCGTGGCTAAAAATTCCTTGGTTGATGTTTTTCCATAGCTTCCGGTAATTCCAATGACCAATAAGTTTTTTAATTGTTCTCTTTTTCTCTTGGCTTTTTCAATAATCCGATTTCTCAATAAAACTGTTATGGGCTGGAATAAAAGAACGATTGCTGAAACAATGGAAGGAGTTAGAATATCGAAGAGTAAAAGATAAAAAGTAGCAGGGATAAAGTTTATATACCCCCATTCGTCTCTAAAATATAAAGAAAGAGCCACGATAAACAAGACCTCTAAAACTAACGCCGTAGAGATTAAAAAAACAGTTTTTTTGGTCAGGACCGGTTTTTTTAATTTCTTTTGAAAGAAATTAAACGAAGCATGAACTGCTTCAAAAATATATAAAATTAAAACTAAAAAAGGAATTCTAACAAAAAATTCAAAAAAGAATAAAAAGAAATTTGTAGAAAAAATTGGCGGAGGGAGTATCTCGAATCCGAAAAGATAAAATCCATATAAGAGAATTATTGCCAAAAGAAGTTTAAAAATTAATAGTTTATTACACAAAAGTTGTTTTCCTATCGTGGTTGAGAAATGAGCAAAAAACCTACCGATGTGATATTCTTTTAACTGCCAGAGATAAAGCCAAAATAAAACGGCTTTAGTTTCTCTTGTTAACCAAAAAAGAGAAATTAAATAGAACATATAGGAATTATTTACTTTTTAGAAAATTTAAAATAATTTTAGATAATTCTTCCGGTGTCCTCCGATGGGGGCTATGGTCGGCTCCATCTATAATTTTAGTTTCTGAATTAGGAATAATTTTTTTCATACTAAAACCATCTTCCGAAGGTAGGGTTTTATCTTTCTTTCCCCAAATAATTAAGGTTGGCACTTTAATCCGAGAAAGAAATTTTGTTAAGTCTTCTTCTGATATTTTCTTAAAGGTTTCTTTCATTGTCCCCTTAGCTAAGTAATAATCTGAAGTACCAGCAATTTTGTAAACTATTTTCCTTGCCCAAGGATAAATTTTTTTTTCAAAAAGGGGGACAGAAAAAAATATATTTCCATATTTTTGAAGAAAGTGAGCAAGTTTTTGACGAAGACTATATCTTTTCTTTCTTATTACTGCGGCATCGCATAAAATCAAGGTTTTTATTTTTTCGGGAAAGAGAGCTGTAAATTTACCAGCCAATCCTCCGCCGAAAGAATGACCAATTAAGAAAAACCTATCCAAACTAACTTTTTTGGTGAAATTTAAAATCAAATTGATATAATCGTCTATCCCCCAAGCTTCCGGAGGGTTCTGACTTTTACCAAAGCCGGGTAAATCAGGACAGATTACCTTATAATTATTTTGAGATAATATTTCTTGAACTTTAACCCAAGAATCAGATGAACCTCCCCAGCCATGTAAAACCAAAATAGCAGGGCCCGAACCTGCAATTTTGTAATTGACTCTCAAACCATCGATTAAAATGCTTACTTCATTCATTTTGTTTTGCTTATAATTACTGAATGAAATCTTTCTGGTTTATAGGGTTTCATTCGATAAATTTTTATTTTCAAACCAATTTTTTCTAATTCTTTCGACAAATTCTCGGTAAAAACTTTCTGGTCATAACCCAAACAAATTACATCGGGATTTATTTCCTTAATAATCCAATAGGGGTTATTTTTATGGCCCAATACTGCTTTATTTACTAACTTACATTTCCG
Source organism: Parcubacteria group bacterium CG_4_9_14_0_2_um_filter_35_11 (assembly GCA_002788555.1). Classification (GTDB taxonomy): domain Bacteria; phylum Patescibacteriota; class Minisyncoccia; order Minisyncoccales. Next base: position 1,876 of record PFRL01000020.1, read on the forward strand.
AATTTCTCTTAACCTCTTTTTTTCGTTTTTAAGCGGCAGATTATTCTTTATTTTATTTACCGTCGCATCTCGAGCAACCACTACTACCAAATAATTACCGTGTTTTTTTGCCTGCCTGAATAAGTTAAGATGCCCTAAATGAAGACCATCAAAAGTTCCAAACACCAAAACTTTTCTCATGAATTACTTTAATTTAAGCAATATCTACTTTTTTCTTTCGATTTTTTTCAGTCCTTTTAGATAAGGTTGCAACACCTGAGGAATCATCACGCTTCCATCTTTTTGCTGATAATTTTCCAAAATAGCGATTAAGATTCTTGGCGAGGCAATCATCGTATTATTTAAAGTAAAAACAAATTTTTTCTCCCCGTTTTTTGTTTTATATTTTATATTCAACCTCCTTGCCTGCCAATCGGTTAAAGAAGAATTAGAATGGGTCTCGCCATAACTCTGGCGTGAAGGCATCCATGTTTCAATATCTCGCATCTCATATTTTCCCGCTCCCATATCGCCGGTGCAAACCTGAACAACCCTATATGGCAGTTTTAATTCTTTTAAAATTTCTTTAGCGTTCTCCCCTATTTCATCAAACAATCTATGGCTTTCCTCTAAATCAGCCCTGCATATAACAATCTGCTCAATCTTCATAAATTCATGAAGGCGATATAAACCCTTTGTGTCTTTGCCATAACTGCCTACCTCAGAGCGATAACATTGAGAAAAACCTGCCAATTTAATTGGTAGCCTTTTCTCATCTAAAACAGCATTAGTATAATATGCCAAGAGAGGAGGTTCAGATGTTCCAGCCAAGAAAAATTTTTCTTTTATTTCTTTTCCATCTACTAATCTACCTGGATTGGCGATTTGATATATCTCCTTTTTCCCTTCTGGAAAATGGCCGCTGCCGATTAAAGCAAATTCCCGCAAAATTGTCGGTGGAATCATCAGGGTAAAACTTTTTTTCCTTAATTCTTCCAAAGCATGCTGCATTAAAGCAAACTGTATTAGGACTGCTTCATTTTTAAGATAATAACCGCGAAATCCGCTTGTTTTCACTCCTTTTTCTATGTCAATTAAATCCAAATCCTTGCCTAATTGAATATGGTCTTTGATTGGAAAATTAAATTTAGGAATTTTTCCACAGCGAGAAATCTCTCTATTTGCGCTTTCATCGGGCCCGATAGGCGTATCATCAGAATAAATATTGGGCACTAAAAGCATTAATTCTTCATATCGGTCTTGTATTTTTTTAAGCTCTCTGTTTAATTTTTTAAATTCTTTTTTTATCTTTCCTGCTTTTACTTTATCTTTTTCCCCTAACTTTTTTTGCTCACTTTTAATTTTCTCAGTTTTTTGAATAAGCTCTCTTCTTTTATCATCCAATTCTAAAAGCTCATCAATATTTAAATCAACGCCTTTATTTTTTATGGCCTCTGTTATCGAATTTGAGTTTTCACGAATGAACTTGATGTCTAACATACGTTAATTTTCAATTTCTAATTTTTAATTTTCAATAAATGTTCTAATTTTCAATGTTTCAAACCGATTTGTAAGTTGTTTCATTGAAAATTCAATAAAAATTGTAAATTGATAATTGTAAATTTTACTTGGGTCTCATGGTGGGAAAAAGTATAACCTCTCTTAAACTGTGTGAATTTGTCAGCAAAGCTACCAATCGGTCAATGCCCATTCCAAAGCCGGCAGCCGGCGGCATACCATATTCTAATGCCTCTAAAAACTCTTCATCAGAGCGCTGGGCCTCTTCAAATCCCTGCTTAAATAGTTTTTCATGCTCTTTTAATCTCCTTCTTTGTTCTATAGAATCATTCAGTTCTGAAAAAGCATTGACTATTTCCATTCCCCCTATTATCAACTGAAAATTAGCTAGTTTCTGAGGATTCTTGGCTAGTTGTTTAGCTAAAGGTTGAAACCCTAGGGGATGGTGAAGAACAAAAGTGGGTTGGATTATTTGAGGCCGGCAAATTTTTTTATAAATTTCATCTGCTATCACAGCTTTATCTGCTCCTTCTGGTATTTCTATTTCCAGCTCTTTCGCTTTTTTAAGCAGTGCGTTTCTATTTAAATCTTCATATTTTACTTGGACACCTTTTAAGAGAAGGTCTGAAAATTCAATCCTTTGCCAGGGAATTTTAAAATCAATAGTATCTCCCCCATAGCTAATTTTCACTTTCCCGAACACCCTCTTTAATATCGCTCTAAACACATTCTCGTTTAATTTCATTAAATCTTTATAACTTGCATAAGCCCAGTAAAACTCTAGCATAGTAAAATCGGGGTTGTGGTATTTATCCACCCCTTCATTTCTAAAGCATTTTCCAATTTCATAAATTTTCTCAAAACCGCCAACCAAAAGTCGCTTTAAATAAAGTTCGGGAGATATTCTCAAATATAAGTCAAGGTTTAAAGCGTTTAAATGGGTTTTAAATGGCTTTGCTTTTGCTCCTCCGTATAACAATTGGAGAATTGGAGTTTCTACCTCTAAAAACCCTTCTTTTTCAAGAAAATTTCTAATTTCTTTAATAATTTTTGAACGGGTTTCAAATCTTTCTTTAACTTCAGGATTAAAAATTAAGTCCAAATATCTTTTTCTATATCTTTCCTCAATATCTTTCAAACCATGCCATTTCTCAGGCAAGGGAAGCAAAGATTTTGCTAACATTTTAAAATCAACAGCGGCAATTGTATTTTCATCTTTTTTAGTTTTAAATAATACGCCCCTTATCTCAATAAAATCTCCTATGTCAAAATTATCCAAAAAAAATTTATAACCCTTGAAACCTATTTTATCTTTAGTAAAAAGAGCCTGGATTTTCCCGGTACCATCTTCAAAATGTAAAAAAGTTAATCCTCCATGGGTTCTTATTGACCTAATTCTCCCTACCAAGACAACTTCTGTTTTATTTTTAACTAACGAGGGGAAATTTTTTAGGACCGAATTTATTGGATGAGTCCTTTTTGTCTCTTGTGGATAGGCAAGCAACCCAGCGGATTGAATTGCTTTCAATTTTTTCTTCCGATTCTTTTTAATCTCTTGAATAGTGGACATATTATATCATGCAACGTATTATGCTTTATTTTAACCAACTCTTAACTCAAAGTCAAAAAAGTCTTCTTTCCAAAACTTCTATAAATTATTCTATTTTTAGAATTTTGTATTTAATCTTTCCCTGGGGCGTATTTACTTTTAGCACCGCTCCTTTAAATTTATTCAAAAGACTTTTACCCAAAGGGGATTCAAAGGAAATTTTCTTTTTTACGGGATCAGCTTCTTCTTTTCCCAGAATCTTAAACTTTTCTACTTCAACCAAGGGT